>JAJYDD010000141.1 GCA_021777795.1 Pseudomonadota bacterium
TTTCAGATCAAAGTCTGCCTGTGAGAAGCAGAACGATCACAATGATCACGATGATGCCGATGACGCCGACACCGCCATGCCCATAGCCGTAGCCGTAGCCGCCGAACCGGCCGCTAAATCCGCCCACCAGGAAGATGATGAGAATGACAAGAAGTATAAGTCCGATAGACATGTCTTTTCCTGCTCTTTTGCTTTTTTATGTTACTGATTGCTGGCGCATGAATTCATAAATTCACCGAAAAATTCCACCGCAGGGGCGAAATCCGATTGGTCATTTCGCTTCGATGGAAGCCCCTCCATTGCCAAACTGTATGTGGATGCCCGCAGTATTTTGTTGTTGACGATAATATTGATAACCCAAAATCAAGGTAGCGGCCGCGAGTACGGCAATCACGATATAGGCCACATTGCGACTCATCGGTGGAGGTCCCCAATCCCAAATTTCTAGCGAGCGTCGCCGCGTTCGCCTCATCCAAAAAAGCGTGAGGCGGGAAGCGCGCGCTTCGCGGTGAGAATCGCCTTCGCCCCTCATGACTTTCACCAAAGCAAGAACGCGGTTTGTCGGTCGTTTGTTCCGCGTTCATAGAGGGCGGCGAGAGGCGGACGCGCCGGCGCATCGCATTCCGGCGCTTGCTGGCGGCCCCGCCTTGACGCCGCCCCCCTCAAGCCTGCAAATCCCTCCGTATGACCTTCGCCTTTCCCGTTCTGGTCGCCGATGTCGGCGGCACCAATGCGCGGTTTTCGCTCAAAGCGACGCCCGAGGCGGAGCTATCTGCGCCCGTGCATGTGCGCACCGGCGATTATGCCGGCCTCGCCGAGGCGATCGAGGCGATCCTGCCCAAACTCGCCGCCCGGCCGAGCTCGGTGATCGCCTGCGGCGCAGGGCCGATCGTCGACGGCAGGCTCAAGCTCTCCAACGCCTCCTGGTGGATCGACGGACGCGAAACGGCGCAAAAGCTCAGGCTCGACGGCGGCCTGCTGCTCAATGATTTCGAGGCGCAGGCGCTGTCGCTGCCGGTGATCCCCGACGCCTGGACGCGGCGCATCGGGCCGGCGCTGCCGCCGGGGGCCGGGCCGCGCCTGATCCTGGGGCCTGGCACCGGGCTCGGCGTCGCGGCGCTCATCGAGGCGGGCGGACGCCATACGCCGGTGTCGTCCGAGTTCTGCCACATGGGTTTCGGCCCGTCGAACGAGGAGGAATGGGCGATCTGGCCGCATCTGGAACGCGCGCACGGGCGAATCACCACCGAGAGCGTCACCAATGGCGCAGGGCTCGCCCGCGTCTATCGCGCCCGGCTGCTGGCAAAGGGCGTCGAGCCCGAGTTCGACGATCCCGCCGCCGTCACCGCCGCCGCGCTCGCCGATTCCAAGAGCGAGGCGGCCGAGGGGGTCAGGCTCTATTGGCGCATCGTCGGGCGGTTGGCGGGCGACGCCGCCATCGCCTTCGTCGCGCGCGGCGGGGTGACGCTCGCCGGCGGCGTTCTGCCGCGCATCGTCGATTTGCTCGACGAGGCGGCGTTCCGCGCCGCCTTCGAGGATAAGGCGCCGGTCGATGCGCTCGCCCGCGCCATCCCGACCCGCCTCATCACCCACGCCGATTCGGTGCTGGCGGGCATGGCGGCGATCGCGGCGGCGCCGCAGTCCTACGCCGTGGATTACGAGGAAAGAGCCTGGACGTGAGGCGGACGCGCCGTTAATTCGCCGTTTTCCTAGTGTGTGCAAAACTATGTGAACAGTCCACCTGCGGGAGCCAAGGATTGACGGCATGTTGAAGTTCTGTCTTTCCGCCCTTTCGGCGGCAGCCCTACTTGCCGCGACGCCGGCCTTCGCCGACGACGATTGCGCCACGTCCTTGCAGAAGCTCGCGGCGCGCCGCGAGGCGGCGCTGCAAGGCATTAACCAGATGGTCAAAGCGGCTCACGGCAAGAAGCTCGACCCCGAAGGGTTCTGCGCCCGCTCCCGGCCGCTCAACTCGGCCGAAGAGGCGATGCTCGCCTACATGCTGAAAAACAAAGACTGGTGCCAGATCCCGGACGACGCGGTCAACCAGTTGAAGGCTTCGCACGCCAAGAGCGTCGCCTTCGGGGCCAAGGCGTGCAAGGTCGCCGCCGACATCGTCAAAATGAAGAAACAGGCGGCGGCGGCGGCCCAGCAGGGTGGCGGCCCGCCGGCCGAGCAGCCGTTGCCCGCCGGCCCACTTTGAAGCCGGACGGCGCGATCCTGCCGGACGCGCGGCCGGCGAGCCTCGCGCTCAGGCTCGCGCCGGATTCCGCGCTGCCCTTCGTCCAACTCGCCCGCTGGGATCGGCCGATCGGGTGGGAACTGCTGCTCGCGCCCTGTTGGCAGGCGGCGGCGCTCGCCGGCATGGCCGAACGCCACGGCCCGAATCTGGCCCATCTCGCGCTGTTCCTCGTCGGCGCCATCGCGATGCGCGGCGCTGGCTGCACCTACAACGATATTCTCGACCGCGACCTGGACGCCGGCGTCGAGCGCACGCGCGGCCGCCCGCTGCCCTCGGGCCGGGTGACGGCCAAGGCGGCGGCGGTTTTCATGGTCGCCCAAGCCCTCGTCGGGTTCGCCGTGCTGCTATCCTTCAACCGCGCCACGATCCTCACCGGGCTCGCCTCGCTCGTCGTGGTCGCCGTCTATCCGCTGATGAAGCGCGTCACGTCCTGGCCGCAGGCGGTGCTGGGGCTGGCCTTTTCCTGGGGCGCGCTGGTCGGCTGGACGGCGACCTTCGGGCGGCTCGACTGGCCGGCTGTCGCGCTCTATGCGGCGGCGTGGTGCTGGACGGTCGGCTACGACACGATCTACGCCCAGCAGGACGCGCGCGACGACGCCATCGTCGGCATCCGCTCGACGGCGCGGCTGTTCGGCGCGCAGGCGCGCCTCGCCATTGCGATTTTTTACGCCGCGACCGCCGCCTTGACGCAGGCCGCGATCCTGGGCGCCGGCGGCGGCTGGTGGGCGCAATTCGGCTGGCTCGCCTTCGTCGCGCATCTGGGCTGGCAGGTGGCGCGCATCGACGGCGCGAGCCCGGCGGTGGCGCTAAAACTGTTCCGCTCCAACCGGGATGCGGCGCTGCTGCTGTTTGCGGGGCTGGCGCTGCAAGGCTGGCTCTAAGCAGACTTTCGTTGGAAGGCCAACGAAAGTCTGCTTAAATTCTTTTGTTTTTGCAGGATTTTTGTCCAAAAACCGGTGGCCACTTTTTGGAAATCCTGCTTAGGCGCGGGCCGCCAGGAACGCCAGCACGCCTTCCTTATAGATCCGGTCGCCGACGGCGCGGTTGTGGTCGCGGCCGGGGATGTCGAGCGCTTCGCCCTTGGGCAGCATGGCCGCCAGCGCGTGCGGATCGCCGGCCACCGCGTCTGCCGTGCCGACCGCCACCAGCGCCGGCGTCTCGATCTCGGCCACCTCCTCGCGGGCGAGCGTCTGCCGCGAGCCTCGGATGCAGGCGGCTAGCGCCTTGAGATCGCTGTGGTTCTGGTCGGCGAAGGCGCGGAACATGCGCTGCATCGGGTCGCTGAGCGCATCGAGCGAAGGCGCCTCCATCGCATCCGCTATGCCGAGCGGCAGGCCGACGCCCTCGACGAGATGCACGCCGAGGCCGCCAAGGATGAGCGAGCGCACCAGCGCCGGCCGCTCCCGCGCCAGAAACGCGCCGATGCGCGCGCCCATCGAGTAGCCCATCACATCCGCGCGGCGGATGCTCAGATGCGCCAGCAGATTGGCGGCGTCGCCAGCCATGCGCGGGTTGGAATAGGCTTCCGGGTCGTAGAGCTTCTGGCTCATCCCGTGGCCTCTGTTGTCGAATAGGATGACGCGCCGGCCGGCCCTGGCCAGCGTCGTCGCCCAGCGCGGATCGACCCAGTTGATGCGATGGCTGGAGGCGAAGCCGTGGATGAGCAGGATCGGCTCGCCGAGGTCGATTCCCTCGGGCGGAATGTCGCGAAAGGCGAGGATCACGCCGTCGGAGAGGAAGGTCTGCATGGGGCGACGAATTAAGGCGGCGCGCCGGGAATTGCAAAAGCCCGCCGCAGCGGCCAAACTCGCGCGGCCAACGAGTCGGAGGTTCGAGCATGAGTTCCGGTAAAATTGCCGTCGTCGTCGGCAGCCTGCGCAAAGCCTCGTTCACGCGCCGCGTCGCCGAGGCGATGGTGCGGCTGGCGCCCGGCGCGTATGCTTACGAATTCGTCGAAATCGGCGACCTGCCGCTCTACAACCAGGACCTCGACGCGCCGGATGTGACGCCGCCGCAATGGCTGGCCTTTCGCGACCGCGTGCGCCCGTTTGCCGGCGTCTTGTTCGCCACGCCCGAGCACAACCGCTCGATTCCCGCCGCGCTGAAGAACGCGCTCGACGTCGGCTCGCGCCCCTACGGCCAAAGTGCGTGGAACGGCAAGCCGGCGGGGATCGTCAGCGTGACGCCGGGGGCGATGGGCGGCTTTGGCGCCAATCATCACCTGCGCCAGTCGCTGGTGTTCCTCAACATGCCGGCGATGGCGCAGCCGGAGGCCTATGTCGGCCACGCCGCCGATCTCATCGCCGATGATTTCTCGGTCAAAGTGGAGGCGACGCGCACGTTCCTGGCCAATTACATGAAGGCCTTTGAGACCTTCGTCGGCAAGCTCGCCTGAGACCCGCCATGATCCCCAACGCGCCGCGTTTCTTCAACTTCGACCTCGGCGAGAGCGCCGACATGATCCGCGAGTCCGCGCGCGCTTTCGCTGATAAGGAGATCGCGCCGCGCGCGGCCGAGATCGACCGCGACAACGCCTTCCCGCGCGAGCTGTGGCCGAAGCTCGGCGCGCTCGGTCTGCACGGGATCACCGCGCCGGAGGAATATGGCGGCCTGGGCCTTGGCTATCTCGAACATTGCGTGGCGGTGGAGGAAGTGTCGCGCGCTTCGGCGTCGATTGGGCTCAGCTATGGCGCCCATTCCAACCTCTGCGTCAACCAGATCGTGCGCAACGGCACGGCGGAGCAGAAGGCGCGCTATCTGCCGAAACTCATCTCCGGCGAGCATGTCGGGGCGCTGGCGATGTCGGAGCCCGGCGCCGGCTCCGACGTGGTGTCGATGAAGACCCGCGCCGAGAAGCGCGGCGACCGCTATGTGCTCAATGGCGCGAAAATGTGGATCACCAACGGCCCGATTGCCGATACGCTGCTGGTCTACGCCAAGACCGACCCCGCCGCCGGTTCGCGCGGCATCAGCGCGTTCTTGATCGAGAGGGGGTTCAAGGGGTTCCGGCCGGGCGCCAAGCTCGACAAGATGGGGATGCGCGGCTCCGACACCTCGGAACTGGTGTTCGAAGATTGCGAGGTCCCCGAGGAGAACCTGGTCGGCGCACTTGGCAAGGGCGTCAATGTTTTGATGTCGGGGCTCGATTACGAGCGCGCCGTGCTGGCGGCGGGGCCGCTTGGGATCATGCAGGCGGCGATGGATCTCGTGCTGCCCTATGTGCATGAGCGCAAGCAGTTCGGGCAGGCGATCGGCGAGTTCCAACTCATCCAGGCCAAGCTCGCCGATATGTATGTGTCGATGAACGCCTCGCGCGCCTATGTCTATGCGGTGGCGAAAGCCTGCGACCGCAGCGAGACGACGCGCGAGGACGCCGCCGGCGCGATCCTCTATTCCGCCGAGCGGGCGACGCAGGTCGCGCTCGACGCCATCCAGGTGCTCGGCGGCAACGGCTACACGAATGACTATCCGGCGGCTCGACTGTTGCGCGACGCCAAGCTCTACGAGATCGGCGCGGGGACGAGCGAGATCAGGCGGATGCTGATTGGTCGGGAGTTGTTTGGCAAAAGCGCGGGGTAGCTCGCGCTCACCAGCGCCGCCAGCCGCGCGACCGGCCCCAGCCGCCGCTCCAGCGATTGCCCCAGCCGCCGCCGCCCGAAAACAGCCGCAGGATCAACAACAGCGCGACCGCGCCAATAGTGGCGTCCACAATTAGCGCCACCATGCCGACGCCGAGGTGAACGCCCAGCCGAGGCAAGAGCCAATCGCCGATAAACGCTCCGATGATTCCCACCACGAGATCGCCAATGAGGCCGAAACCCGCGCCGCGAACCACCTGACCGGCCAGCCAGCCCGCCAACAGGCCGACGACGAGAATGACGAGCAGGCTGTTGTCGGAGAGCATCATGGAAATGTCCTAGGCGCGGGAGGCCGCCAAACGGGCCGCGTCGGCCGCCATTGCGATCCCGCCGCGAGACACAAATGCCGCGCGGCGCCGATTGGTTCCCGCGCGGCGACGCTAACTGCGTCGCAACGCCCGTTTGACCCATTGTTTCAGCCGCGCCTGCGCGCGCGCCAACGCCAGCCAAATCGCCAGCGACCGCTCGCTCCCCGGCGCGAGGCCCATCGCGACATCCTCGAACGCCAGCGCATCGCCCCAGACGCGGCCGATCATCGGGTGATCTTCGACCGCGCAGGAATCGACGAGTTCAAGCCCCGGCGTCTCCGCCAGAAGCCGCGAATGGGCGAGCGTCAGTTGCACGCCCGGCGAGGCTTCGCTGTAGGCCTCGTCATAGGCCGTCTTCCAGTAGAAGGCGCGCGCGCCGGCTTTCAACACGAGGCCGCTGGCGATGGGGGCGCCGTCGAGCGTCAGCGCCAGAGCATCAAGCCGCCCCATTTCGGCGAAGGCGGAGAGCGCCGTGCGGGCGAAGGCGAGGCGGGCGGGGTCGTCGGCGAGCGCGGCGCCGCGCTCGCCTTTCCAGCCCCGGCGCTCCACCTCGAAGAAGGCCTCGGCGTTAGCCTGCGTCGCAACCTTGCCGCGCTTGGCGAGCTTGCGCGCTTGGCGCGCCCATTTCGTGCGTCGCTTGGGATCGAGGCTCGCCTCGAAGGCGGCGACGCCGGCCAGCCGCAGAGCCGCGCGCCGGGTGCGCGCCATGCAACGCAGGGGCAGGCCGCCGGCGTCAATCGCAACGCCCTCCTCGACGAACGGCCACACGATCCCGGCCAGCCGCGTTTGCGCCCGCAGCAGCGCCGCGATCGCGGCGACGGCGGCGGGCGCCGCGTCGCGGTCGAAAGCCATCGCGGGCAGGGCGGCGTAGGCGCTCATCCAGACGCGGGCGAGGCCGAGCGGCGGCAGCCGCAGCGCCGCAAAGCCGATGAGCCGGCCGCTCTCGCGAACGAGAACGAAGCGCACGCGCGGCCGTTCGTAGGCAATCAGCGGCAGCAGGAAAGCGGGATCGGCGAAGGGGTTCGGCACCGCGCAGGCGCAAAGCTGCGCCCATTCCGGTGCGACCCCCGCGAGCGCCTCGCGAGAAACGAATTCGGCTGTCGCTCCGCTCACAACGGCTTCGCGCCGGAGACGATGGCGTCGTGGAGCGCGACGTCCAGGCGGCGATAGGCGCCCGTCGCGCGGTCGTCGAAGAACAGCGGCTCGCCGACGCGCGCGGGGTCGAAGCCTTCCGCCACCAGCGCGCTTTTCTTCGGCTTGAACGTGCCGGTGGCCTCAAGCTCGGTCTGGAAGCGCAGGAACAGCGGCCGGGCATAGACGGGCAGGGCGGCTTCGACATGGGCGCGCAGGCCCGCCAGATCGAATTCGGCGATCTCGTCGACCACCACAGCCGCCATCCCGGCGCGGCCTTCGTAGCCGGGGGCAGCGACGCCATAGACGATCGCCTCGCGCACGCCGGCAAAACGCATCATCGCCTCGGCGACTTCCGTGGTGGAGACGTTCTCGCCCTTCCAGCGGAAGGTGTCGCCGATGCGGTCGACGAAATAATAATAGCCGAGCGCGTCGCGGCGCATCAGGTCGCCGGTGCGGAACCATGCGTCGCCCGACTTGAACACGTCCCGCATCACCTTGGCCGAGGTCGCGGCGGCGTCGGCGTAGCCGTCGAAACGGGCGGCGGGATAGCGGGGGTCGTCGCGGATCTCCGCCAGCAATTCGCCGACCTCGTCGGGGCCGCTGACGCGGGCAAAGCCCGCGGCGTCGCGCGGATGGGTCTCCGCGTCGATGTCGTAAGCGGCGAGCGCCATCGGAAAGCGCGCAGCGGCCCAAGAGGGAATGCGGCCGATGGCGCCGGGCTTGAAGTCGAAATTGACCATCACCGCGTTGCCTTCGGTCGAGCCGTAGAACTCCAGCACGGCGCGCAGGCCAAAACGCTTCTGGAACGCTTCGTAGATGTCGGGGCGCAGCCCGTTGCCGATGCAGGCGCGCACCTTGTGCTTGCGCTCCTCCGGCCGCACGGGGCTGTTCATGAGATAGCGGCACAATTCGCCGATATAGACGAACAGCGTGCATTTCTGGGCGATGCAATCGCTCCAGAACGCGCTGGCCGAAAACTTTTCGCGGATATAGGCGCTGCCGCCGACGCTGAGCGCCAGCCCCAGCGCGATGATCCCGCCGTTGGTGTGATACATCGGCAGGCACATATAGACGCGGTCGCCGCGCTTGGCGCCGATCGCGGCGGCAAAGCCCAGCATAATACGCAACGCGCGCGAATGGGTGATGCGCGCCGCCTTCGGCAGCCCCGTCGTGCCGGAGGTGTAAATATAGAGCGCGGGATCGGAGAGGGTGAGTTGCGGCTTCTCCTCCCCCGTCAGCGGCTCGCCGGAGAAGGCGGAGATTTCGAGATCGAGCCGCGGCTCGCCCTTGGCCGCCTCGCCATACACATAGGCCGGGGTGGCGACGCCGGCGCTGGCGAGGGCGTCCGTCAATGCGGCGTCGACGACGATCGCCTTGGCGGCGACGACGGCGAGGCTGTGGGCGAGGCTCGTGCCGGTGAGATTGGTGTTGACCAGCGCGACGCCGATCCCCGCCCGCACGAGGCCGAACCAGATCGCCGCATATTCTGGCCGGTTCGGCATCAGCAGCGCGACCGCGTCGCCTTTCTTCAGCCCGCGCGCCTGCGCCCAGCGGGCGTAGGAATTGGCGCGCGCGTTGAGCGCGCGATAGCTGTAGGATTCGCGCTCGCTGGCGAGCGCCGGGCGGTCGCCGTTCTGGGCCGCCCATTCGGCCAGATGGTCGCCAAGCGTCTGCTCCGGCCGCTTGGTGGCGATCTTGGTC
>JAJYDD010000142.1 GCA_021777795.1 Pseudomonadota bacterium
CATGATCGCCGACACGGAATTGGCCGGCGCCGTCGGAGACCACGACCGTGCCCTCCAGCAACTTCAGATGACGGATCGCGCCCCACAAGGCGCCCTCGGTCGCCAAGGCGATGGGATCGGGCGTCACGGCTCGGTCGGCGAGGCCGAGCGCCTCCAGATGCGCATGAAAGGCCGCCGCATCGGCGAACTCTTTCGGATCGGCGCGCTCAAGCGCGGCGAGCCTCGCCTCCGGCAGGCCGCGCCGGCGCATGTAGTCGAGGGCGGCGGCGTTGATGACGTAGAGGCTCGACCCCGCCCGCAGGATCGACAGAAAGTTCGCCCGCGACTTGGACGCGCCCGTGCGGAACGCCGTGAAACGGTCAAAAGCCGATTTGCGTCGTGTATCCGTCGCGTCGCGCATGCCGTGCGCTCCGGCTTCGCCGGTCCCTTCGGGACCATCGACCGTAATCCAGGGCGCGGTCGCCAGGCCGGCGCGCAGAACCTGCGCCTCTTCAGCCACGAACTTCTGCGCGCATTTGGCCAGAAGCCGGACCACCTGGCGCTTGGAAATCACAACCCCCATGCCGTTCAGCAGCGCCGTCAGTCGGTCCGTCGTCACCTGACCCTGGATGTGCAGCGCCAGGATGAAGCGCTGAAGGTCGGGCCCGAACCCGCCCACGATCCCCGCCGGCAAGGCTGCGCTCACGGACTCTCCCGACGACGTCGTCCAACGTTCGCGCCGATATCGCGTCGCCCGCGCAGCCAACTCGAGGTCTTGTACGACGATGTCGTCGTAGCCCTTGAACCGCGATCCCTCTGGCGCCGCTGCCGGCAGCACGACCTCCTGCGTGATCGCGATCTGCGGCAAAGTCGCCCCGCGTCGTCGCCGCGAGCGTGATTTCTTCTTGGCGCCCCGCCCGGCGGCTGTCGCTTGTTCCATGCCCGAAGGCTTATCGGGAGGCCGGCGAGGAAGCTCCTTCAGTCGCGCGATCTCGTCCTTCAGCGTTCGGTTCTGCGCCGTCAACGCCGCCGCCTGCTCGCGCAGCGTGGTGTTTTCTTCCTCAAGCCGGCCGATCCGGTCTTCCAGCCCGCTCACCGTTGCGCGCAACGCGCTCAGTTCCGCCGTCAGCCTAACAATCAGGCAGCGCAGGTCGCGCGCCGACAAAGCTTCAAGCGAATCAACGTCCAAGCTCTCCATCGGCAGCTTAGAATCATACCGCCGATCTTCGCGCCAGCCTTCATGCCCCGAGATTTGCCCCGCTTACGGAAAGCGACTTTTAAGTCTTTGAAAACAAGCCAAACCGAAACGGAATATCCGCCCCGGCGCGCGCTGCGACGCGGGCGCCCGCTTTACAGCAGGTCGGGGCGGTTGGTCTGGAGAAAAGCCAGAAAGGTGTCCGGCCCCGCCGCGAACGGGTCGGGATAGCGCGCGCCCAACTCGGGATCGTCGCGATAGAGCCTGCGCGCCATACTGGGAACAGGCGCGCCGTCGTCGAAGCGCCCATAGGCCCAGCCTTCGCGCGGCGGCGGCGGCGCGCCGGCGGCGGCGAGCGCGCACTTGCGGTAGGCGGCGAGTTCGTAGACCGCCAGGCGGCGGCCGGCGTAGCGCTCGGTCAGGATCGCGCCGTCGCCATAGGGATTGGAGAAATTGTAGAATTTGAGCGGAAAGCGGCCGTTGACGAGAATCCGCCCGTCGCGCGCGATCTCGATCTCGCGCCGGCTGAGGTTCCAACTCGCGACATGGCAGCCGGGATCGCGCAGCACCTCGACGCCGTCGAACAAAGCCGGGACGAGGTCGAAATGCTTCTGGTCGTCGAAGCCGCCGGCGGCGTCGTAGCTGGCGCGGTCGAGCCGATCCGCCCACCAGCGCGCCAGCGCCAGTCCCGTCGGATCGCAGCGCACGCCGAGGAAGCTGAGGTTGTAGACGCCATAGCGCATCGCCTGCGCCTCGTTGTCGGCGACCGCTTGCGCGCCCGCGTTGGGCTCGCCCTGATGCGGCGTCAGCAGGATCGAGGCCGCGTCGAGCCGGGCCTCGACCTCGTCGAGGTCGCCGAAGACGGCGATATCGGGCGCGAAATAGAACGCCTTCTCGGCGCCCTCGCCGAGCACCGCCAAGAGCGCGCGGCCCTTGACCGCCGCCGCCGCCTCGGGCGCCTCGTGCTTGAACACGAAGCGCCGCCAATCCTCGCCATAGAGGGTCTCGGCCGCCCACACGCGGTCGAAAGCGTCTCGCCACCTGTCGTCGAGCCCTTCCGGCGCATGGTCGACGAGCACGCCGACCCGCCGCCAATCGGGATGACGGCGTTCAAGGTCGCGCGCCAGGGTCAGCGCCGGGGCGAGATCGGCGCAGGTGAAGCTGGTGAAGGCGACGACGCCGGCCATTAAGCGCCCCTAGGCGAGGAGGGACGCCAGCGTGTCCTGGCCGCGCACGGCCTGGACGAGGCGGAGGAAACGGTCCCGTTCGCGCGCATAGACGATGGCCTTGCCTTCGGTGAAGAACGCGATGGCGTCGTCTTCGGCGGCGAAGACGCGACCGCGCCGCTCGCTCTCGACGAGGGCGGCGGGATAGCCGCTATGGGCGAGCGTGATGAGATCGCAGCCTGCCGCCAGCGCTTCGAGCGCCGGGCTTGAGAACGCGTCGCAGCCCTCGTTGGCCATGACGACGAGATCGATGCGATGCGCGATCAGGAGGTCGCTCAGCGGCCCGTCGGCCGCTACGCCGAGGAGGTTGCGGCTCGGCCGCAGGTTCTCGGCGACGGCGAAATGGTGGAAGGCGTAGGCGACGAGATCGCCGCAGGCCTCCAGGATGCGCGCGAAGGTCGGCCAGCCTTGGTCGAGCGTCGGGGGCCCGAGAAACGCGACCCGCACCGGGCGCCACTCAACGCCGATCTCTCCCGCCGGCGCCTCGGTCTCGGGCGCGGGCGCGCCTTCGAGATGCGCGGGGGCGGCGACGACGGCGGCTTCATAGGGAAGCGCCGCGGCGTCGCGCCAGAGCGCGAGCGCGCTTTGCGTGGGCGCGACGACGGTGAAACGGCAGCGCGCGAACAGCCGTTCCAGACCCTCCAACAGCGCGCGCCGCGCCTCGCCATAGACGCACAGGGCGCAGCCCTGCGAAGCGACCGGCGGCGCGCCGCAGAAAGCGACATCGTTGCGCAGCAACCGCGGGCTTACGCATAAGGACGAGAAGTCGTCGAGAAAGTACAACCGTCGCTGCGCCGCCAGCGCCGCCTCGACCGCCAGCAATCCGTCAATCGAGGTTCCGAGCAGGCCGCGCACCACGAAGGCGCGGCGTGGCGGCAGCGCCTCGCCGAGGGCGGCCAGCGCCTCGGCGATGGCGGCGTCCGTGGCGACGCCGAGCGTCTGCCCGTCCAAGGCGATCTGCGTCTGCGACCATGCGGCGGGCAGCAGCTTGAGCGTGTGCGTCGCGCGCAGCGGCGCGGTTTGCAGGCTGACGAAGCCGGGGATCGCGCCCACCTTCCCCTCGGGATCGACGCCATAGACGAGGCCCTCGGCGCCGGCGAGGCGCGGCTGAAGACGCGCGACGAGTTCCTCGGCGCTGAGCCTCGGCAGGTCCGGCGGCGCCGGCGCCGGGCGGGCTTCGGGAACGACTAGCGCATCGAGGATGGCGCGTTCGGCCGCGCGCGGCCGCCGGGTCGCCCGGCCCTCGGCGCGGCCCTTGAAAATGTAATGCCAGAACGGGTTGTCGCCGGCCGCCAGCACGTCGGGGTTGCTGGCGAGGTAATAGGCGGTGTCGAACCAGGGCGCGGGATTGCGCAGCTTGCGCCACCCGAAGAAGTTGAAGTGCTCCAACTCGTCGAGCCCGGATGCGGAAAAATCCGGGTTCTCGAAGGCGTAATAGGCGTAATCGAAATAGGGCGAGAGCAGCGTCAGTTTGCCGTCGCGGTAGAGGCGGGCGCGCGACGGCGCTCGGCGCGCTTTCGGCGCCTCGTATCGGCCCTCGGCCACGGCGGCCTCATAGGCCGCCTGAACCCGTCTCACCCGCAATTCGGCCGGCGGCCCTGGCACGCATCTCACCCGCACTGGCGGCCGGAAACGCCCGGCCCGCCGCCTCTATAGCATCCTACGTGGCTTTTTCGCGGTCTCCCCCCGCCTGGCGGCGGAACGGATGGGCGGGGTAAACGCCGAGGATTCGCACCTCGCGCGAAAAGAAGCCTAGCTCCTCCAGCGCGCGGGCGAGCGGGGGATCCTCAGGGTGGCCGTCGACGTCGGCGAGGAATTGCGTGGCGGTGAATTCGCCGCCGACCATGTAGCTTTCGAGCTTGGTCATGTTGACGCCATTGGTGGCGAAGCCGCCGAGCGCCTTATAAAGCGCGGCCGGCACGTTGCGGACGCGAAAGACGAAGGTCGTCCCCACTGGCCCATTGCCCGCCGGCGCCCATTTCGGCGTCTTCGACAGCACGACGAAGCGGGTGGTGTTATGCGCCTCGTCCTCGACGTTCTCGCGCAGGGTTTTCAGGCCATAGATCTCGCCGGCGAGACTGGTGGCGAGCGAGGCGCGGCTGGGATCGCCCGCCTCCATCACCTCGCGCGCCGAGCCCGCCGTGTCGCCGGCGATCACCGGCGTCAGACCGAGTTCGCGGATGATCTTGCGGCACTGGCCGAGCGCGTGGACATGGCTGTGAACGCTGCGCAGCCCCGAAAGCGAGGCGCCGGGAAGAGCGAGCAACTGGAAGCGGATCGGCAGGAAGGTCTCGCTGATGATGTGCAGGTTGGAGGCCGGCAGAAGGTTGTGGATGTCGGCGACGCGGCCGGCGATCGAGTTCTCGATCGGTATCATGCCGAGTTCGGCCGCGCCGTCGTTGAGCGCCGCGAAAGCGTCCTCGAAGGTCGCGCAGGGCAGCGGCTCGGCCTCGGGAAAGTTCTCGACGCAGGCGATATGCGAATTGGCGCCGGGCTCGCCCTGATAGGCGATTTTCATTCTGCTCATTTGGTCCTCTAAGGCGCCAGCCGCTCTCGCGCGCGCTCCAAATCCTGAGGCGTGTCGACGCCGAGCGGGGCGACGTCGACGAGCGCGATGTCGATGCGCATTCCCGCCTCCAGCGCCCGCAACTGCTCCAGCCGCTCGCGTTTCTCTAAAGTCGAACGCGGCAGGCGCACGAAAGTCTCCAGCGCCTCGCGGCGGTAGGCGTAGAGGCCGATGTGGTGCAACAGTTCGCCTTCGCCCCAGGGCGCGGTGGCGCGGGTGAAATACAGCGCGCGCAGCCGGCGCTCGCCGATCGGCGTGCCGATCGCCTTGACGACATTGGGATCGTCGCGCTCCTCCGCGCGGCGAATGGGCGTCGCCAGGGTGACGATGTCGGCCTGGCCCAGCGCGGCGGCGGCGCGCACGGCCTGTGGCGCGATGGTCGGCAGATCGCCCTGCACGTTGACGATGGTGTCGTGGCGGCGTTCGGGGTCGAGGCGGGCGAGCGCTTCGGCGATGCGGTCGGAGCCGGAAGCGTGATCGGCCTGCGTCAGAATGGCGCGCCCTCCGGCCTCCTCGACCGCCGCGACGATGGCGGGATCGTCGGCGGCGACGACCACAGGGCCGACGTCGGCCTCGCGCGCGCGCCGCCAGACATGAACGATCATCGGCGCCCCGTGAATGTCCGCGAGCGGCTTGCCGGGCAGCCGGGTCGAGGCCATGCGCGCGGGAATGAGGACGATCGGTCGCAAGGGATACGGGCCTGACGGTGAGAAACCGCGCTTATACGTGTTGCCAAGCCGGCGGCAAAGCGGCTAATCACCGAAACGACCGTGGCGCCAAAGGGGGGCGCTGGCACCTGGGAGTTCGACGACGTGTCTGGCGGCGGAATCACCACGACCGATAGCAACAAAACCGCTCTGGCGGTGATGATGGTGTTGCTTCTCACTATGGCGCTCGGGGTGTTCTCCAACGCGCTCTATTCCCCCGAGAAGGCGGCCAAGCCTGGCTACAACCTCCCGGAAGGAAGCGCGAAGACGGCCACGGCGGCCGCGCCGAAGGAGCCGCCGCTGCCGGCGTTGATGGCCAAGGCGGAAGTCAAGAAAGGCGAGACGGACGCTCACGTCTGCCAAGCCTGCCACAATTTCGAGAAAGGCGCGGGGCCGAAAGTCGGGCCGCCGCTCTATGGCGTCGTCGGGCGGCCGAAGGGCTCGATCGCCGGCTTCCAATATTCGGACGGCATGAAGGCCAAGGGTGGCGACTGGACCTACGCCGACCTCAACACCTTCCTCACCAAGCCCTCGACCTATGTCTCCGGCACCAAGATGACCTATCCCGGCGAGCCGGACCCGCAGAAGCGCGCCGACATCATCGACTATCTGCACACGCTGTCTGATTCGCCGTTGCCGCTGCCGAAGGAGGCCGCAGCCGCCCCGGCCCCGGCCGCGCCTGCCAAGAAGTGACGCCCTCGCGGGGGCGTGCGTGAAATATCTGCTGCTCGCCGCCGCTATCGTCGCGGAAGTGGCGGCGACGACGGCGCTGGCGCGCTCCGCGGGGTTCACGCGTCTCGGGCCCAGCGTCATTGTTGTTTTTGGCTATGGCGCGGCGTTTTACCTGCTGTCGCTGGTGTTGCAGGTGATGCCAACCGGCGTCGTCTATGGGCTTTGGTCGGGCCTCGGCGTGGTGCTCATCACGCTGGTCGCCTGGATCTGGGGACGCCAGCCGCTCGATTGGCCAGCCGCGCTCGGCCTCGCGCTCATCGTCGCCGGCGTTGTGACGATCAACCTGTTCTCCAAGGCCGCAGGACATTGAGATGGCGCTCAGCATCCGTCCCGCCCGTTCCTGCGACGTCAGCCTCGTCCTGAAGCTAATCCGCGAACTCGCGGACTACGAAAAGCTCTCCGATAAGGTCGACGCCACCGAGGCGGTGATCGAGGCGGCGCTGTTCAGCCCGGGCTCGACGACCCGTTGCGAACTCGCGGAATGGGATGGTGAGGTCGCCGGACAGGCGATCTGGTTTAGCAATTTCTCGACCTTCCGCGGTCGCAGCGGTCTTTACCTCGAAGATCTCTACGTGCGGCCAGCGTTTCGCGGGCGCGGAATCGGCCGCGCGCTGCTGGCGCGACTGGCGCGCGAATGTGCGACGCGCGGCTGGCCGCGCATGGAATGGGCGGTGCTAGACTGGAACCAGCCGGCGATCGACTTTTACCGCACACTCGGGGCCGAGATCGCCAGTGATTGGCGGTTGTGCCGGCTAGATGGGGCGGCGCTCGCCGCGCTGGCCGAGGGAGATTAATCCATGGACACCAAGCCGCCGCTGCCGCCGTTCACGGAAGAAAGCGCGACCCAGAAGGTGCGTCTGGCCGAGGACGCCTGGAACAGCCGCGATCCCGCCCGCGTCGCCCAGGTCTATACGCTGGACACGATCTGGCGGAACCGGGCCGAATTCCCGGTCGGGCGCGAGGAGGTGCAGCGCTTCCTTATCCGCAAATGGGCGCGCGAATTGGATTACCGGCTCATCAAGGAATTGTGGGCCTTCGGCGACAACCGAATCGCCGTGCGCTTCGCTTACGAATGGCGCGACGACGGCGGCTTCTGGTTTCGCTCCTATGGCAACGAGAATTGGGAGTTCGAGGCCAACGGCCTGATGCGCCGGCGGTTGGCCAGCATCAACGACCTGCCGATTCTGGAGACGGACCGGCTGTTTCGCTGGCCGCTCGGCCGTCGCCCCGACGATCATCCGGGCTTGAGTGACCTCGGGCTTTAGCCGCGCGCAGCGATTGCCTCTGCCGGCCATTTCGCGCCATAACCAGACGAACCTTTGGGAGGAAAACATGGATCTCGGCGTCACCGACAAAGTTCGCCCGTTGATAGCGGCCGTGCGCGCGATGGTGCGCGACGAGATCATGCCTTTGGAGCATGAATACGAAGCCGAAATCGGCAAAGGCGCCGACCGCTTCGCCTATACGCCGCGCATGACCGAAATCATGGAGGGGCTGAAAGCGCGCGCGCGCGATAAGGGCCTGTGGAACTTCTGGCTCACCGGTTCCGACAAGGGATATGGCCTGTCGACGGTCGAATACGCCTATCTCGCCGAGGAGATGGGCTGGTCGATGATCGCTTCTGAGGTGTTCAACTGTTCGGCTCCCGACACCGGCAACATGGAGGTGGTCGAGCGCTACGGCAACGAGGAACACAAGGCGCGCTGGCTGCCCGGCCTGCTCGCCGGAAAGACCCGTTCGGCCTATCTGATGACCGAGCCCGGCGTCGCCTCCTCCGACGCCACCAATATCGCGATGGACGCCAAGCTCGACGGCGACCAATGGGTGCTCAACGGCGAGAAATGGTGGTCCTCCGGCGCCGGCGACCCGCGCTGCGCGCTTTATGTGACGATGGCCGTCACCGACCCCGACGCGGCCAAGCATGCCCGGCACTCGATGTTCTTCGTCCCCGCCGACGCGCCCGGCATCGTCAAGCTGAGGGCGATGAAGGTCTACGGCAACGACGACGCGCCGCACGGCCATCTGCATATCCGCTTCGACGACGTGCGCGTGCCCAAGGATGCGCTGATTCTCGGGCGCGGCAAGGGCTTTGAGATCGCGCAGGGGCGGCTGGGGCCGGGACGCATTCACCATTGCATGCGCGCGATCGGGCAGGCCGAGCGGGCGCTGGAGACGATGTGCCGACGTTCCGTCGCGCGTGAGGCGTTCGGGCGCAAGCTCTACGAACTCGGCGCGAATCGCGACATCATCGCGGAAGCGCGCATGAACATCGAGATGGCGCGCCTGCTGTGCTTGAAAGCCGCCTGGGCGATGGACACGATGGGCAACCGCGCCGCCGCGCCCTTGATCTCGCAGATCAAGGTGGTGGCGCCGCGCATGGCGCTGGAGGTGATCGACCAGGCGGTGCAGATGCATGGCGGCGCCGGCGTCAGCCAGGATTTCCCGCTGGCGCGCATGTGGACGAGCGTGCGCACGCTGCGCCTCGCCGACGGGCCGGATGCGGTGCATCGGCGCGTCATCTCGAAGGCGGAGCTGAAGCGCTACACCAACGAAGGCGGCGAACGTTGAGCGCATTTCCGCAAGATACGTCGGCCCTCGACGCTTGGGCCGCCG
>JAJYDD010000143.1 GCA_021777795.1 Pseudomonadota bacterium
TCTCGCGCACGTAACTCGACAGAAGCCGCTCGTCCGCGAGGAGATCGTCCAGGCGCACGCCCTCCATCACTACGCTTTCGATCAGCGCGCGTCGATAGCGGCCGGCGCGATCCAGTAGCGACGCGAACGTGCCGCGTTGCAGGGCGCGGCCAAAGCCGGGCCGCGCGAACTCGGCGACGCGCGGCGTGTAACTCGATGCGAACGCGCCGTCGGCGACTTGCGCCATGCTGGGATGAGCCAGCGCCGCCGCGCCGAGGCGGATCGCGCCCTTCAGCCGTTCGAGATCTCGCGCGTCGGAGAGCATTCGAAAATCCACCTTTGGCTCCGTGCGGACATCCGGGGAGACAAGGCGGACTTCGCCGGTGGAATAAGATTTGTTCACCCAGAAGAAGAGACTGCCAAGCCTTAATCCGAGCGCGTGCCACCCCGAGCGCGAAAGAATGGCGCCGTGCATGTCGCCGACTGGGGTACCGGCGAGGCCCGAGGAAAATCGGATGATGGCCTGCTCGTGATGCTCGCCGAGATCGCGCACGCGCCCAGCCGGCCGCAGATAGGCCGAGACCGCGATGGAGGGATGCTCCATGAGGTTGCGGCCGACGCCGCGCCGGTCGGCGACGACGGGAATGGAAAGCGCGGCGAGGCCCGCGCCGGCGCCGACGCCGGAGCGCATCAACAGCGCCGGGGTATGAATCGCGCCCGCGCAAACCACGACATTTGCAGCCTCGACGCGCTCGCGGCTTTCCCCGCCCTCTGTTGGCCGCAACCAGGCGCCTTTCGCGACCCCGCCCTCGAAAAAGATGCGGTCGGCGACGCGCCCTGTCCACACGCGCAGATTGGGCCTGCTGCGCGCCTCCGCGGTGAGATAGGCGACCGAGGTCGGTACGCGCTCTCCGGCCTCGCTGATCGCAGCCGCGGCGGCGAAAACGCCGGGCTCCCAGAGGCCGTTCTGGTCCGCCCCGCGCGGGTGGCCCATCTCCGCAAGCGCCTCGACGACGCGACTGACGAAGGGCGACATGCGTTGCGGGGGGATGCGACGAATGGGCAGAGGTCCATCGGCCCCGTGCAACGGGCCCGTGAAGTCGCAGTCGCGCTCCATCTTGAGGAAATAAGGAAGGCAGGCCTCCCATGACCAGCCCTCGGCGCCGCGCGCGCCCCATTCGTCGTAATCGGATGGCGCGCCGCGATTGGCGAGCAGGGCGTTGATCGCGGAGCCGCCGCCGAGCACACGCGCCTGCTCGTAGCGCCGGTCGCGCCGCCCATCGGAATTGCCCGCCGGCGCGGCCATGAAAGCGCGCAGCGAAGCCCAGATGTTGGTTGTGTCGAGGTAGGCGCGGCCGGGATAGCGGCTGCGAATGTCGGGCGACATGCTGTCTAGCGTCAGATCCCGCCCGGCTTCAACCAGCGTCACCCGCAGGCCCGGGTCCTCCGACAGCCGCGCCGCGAGCACGCAGCCGGCCGATCCGCCGCCGAGAATAAGATAATCAATCAAGCGTCACCGTCGCCTTTCGGCGACTGAGCGCGCCCAGCAGCACCAGTAGCAGGGAGACGGCCGTCAGCAACGAACTGATGGAGGCGATGGTGGGATCGATTTCGTCGCGCAGCGCCTCAAACATGCGCTTGGTCAACGTCTGATTGTCGCCGCCGGCGATGAACAGGGCCACGACGGTTTCGTCGAGCGCCGACACGAAGGCAAAAAGCACGCCGGTGATGATGCTCGGCCGGATTTGCGGCGCTGTCACGCTGAGGAATGCCCGGAACCTGTTCATCCCGAGACTACGCGCGACCATCTCTTGCGTCTTGTCGAACTTGCGCAGACCGGCCGAGACGGTGGTGACGACCAGCGGAACGCCGAGCATGGCGTTGGCGAGGATCAATCCCGGCAGGCTCGCCAGCAGGCCGAGCTTCGCATACACCATGAACAGGCCCACCGCCACGATGATGATCGGCGTCACGATCGGCAGCATCAGAACAAGCTCTGCGGCGCGCGCGAGCCGCGAGCGGAGGTGACTGAGAGCATAGGCGGCCGCCGTGCCGAGCAAACCCGCCGCCACCGCCGCCGAGGTCGCGACGATCAGGCTGACCCGCGTGGCCTGGAGCCAGGCCGGTGAACCGAAATAGGCGCGATACCAACGCAGCGAAACGTCCGGCGGCGGGAATGTGAGAAAGCGCGCCGAGGAGAATGACATGGGCACGATCACCAGCACCGGCAGGATCAGGAACAACAAGACGATCGCGGCGCAGGCGTGGATCGCGAGCGTGCCGGAAGCGAGGCGTCTCATCGGTCCTCCGCCGACCAGGCCGAGGGCGCCAGCGTCCTGGCGAGCGCCAGAATGGCCAGCACGCAGGCCAAGAGCGCGACGCTGATCGCGCTCGCCGCGCCCCAATGGTCGTAAAGTTGGATGTTGCGGCTGATGAGCATCGAGACCAGCAGGGTGCGGCCGCCGCCCAGGAGTTCCGGCGTCACATAAAAGCCGAGCGAAAGCACGAACACCAGCACCGAGCCGGCGATCACGCCCGGCATCGACAATGGCAGATACACGCGGCGAAACGTGTAGAGTGGGCCGCCGCCGAGGCTGGCGGCGGCGCGGATCAGTTCCTCAGGTATCTTCTCCATCGCCGCGAACAGCGGCAGCACCATGAAGGGGAGCAGGATATGGGCCATCGCGATCGTCACGCCGATCTCGTTATTGACGAGCATGACCGGCGCGTTGGTCAGCCCCAACGCCTGCAACATCTTGTTGACGACGCCGGTTCTTTGCAAAAGCACCAACCAGGCGTAGGAGCGCACCAATACGCTGGTCCAGAACGGAACCACGACGAGGCCAAGGACGAGAACGCGCCAGCGTGACGAAAGGTGCGCCGCCGCATAGGCCACGGGATAGCCGAGCAGGAGCGTGACCGCCGACATTTCGAGGCTGAGACGAAAAGTGAGCGCGAACGAACGGGCGTACAGCGGCTCGACGACGAGCCGTCTGTAGTTCTCCAGGGTGAACCCGTTCTCCCAAACGGACTGGAGCGCGAGCCACGTCAGCGGCGCCAGCAGGAGCGCCGCCACCATGAGCAGCGCGGGAGCCAGTAGTAGCCAGAATAAAAGCTCCTCGCTTCGGCCGCTGTCCCGAAGCGAAGTTTGCGCTTTTGCGAGCGGCGCGATCATTTCTGAATGAAATCAGCCCAGCGTTTCAGCGCCGCTTCGCCGGCCGGGGAGGTCCACCAGTCCGAGGACACCAGGGCTTGTTTTGCCGCGTTCTCCGGGGCGCTCGGCAGCGTCTTGGCGAGCGCCGCCGGAATGATTCCGGTCTTGAACGCTTCGGGATTGCCCGGCCCGTAATTGATCTCCAGCGGCAGATGCGCCTGCAATTTCGGGTCGATGGCCTCATTCAGGAACTTCACGGCTGTCGTCAGATGCGGGGCGTTCTTGAGGATGCACAGCGAGGTGAATTGCAACATGCCCTGGTTGAACGTGAAGCCGATATCGGGATTATCCTTCTGCACCGAAGTCACGCGCCCGTTCCACGCCATCTCCATATCGACCTCGCCGTCGTGCAGCATCTGCGCCGACTGGCCGCCGGAGGTCCACCAGACCGTGACATAGGGCTTAATCTGTTCGAGCTTCTTGAAAGCGCGGTCGACGTCCAGCGGATAAAGCTTGTCCGGCGCGACGCCGTCGGCCATCAGCGCCGCCTCCAGCGTAGCGAGCGGGTGATTGCGCAAGGCGCGCGTGCCCGGAAACTTCTTCACGTCCCAGAAATCCGCCCAGCTCTGCGGCGGGTGGCCGCCAAATTTCTTCGTATTGTAGGCGAGGACGCTGGAATAGAATTCATAGGCGACGGAATAGGGCGTCTTGTAGGCGGCGGGTTCGCCGGCGGCGTTGGGAACCTTGGAAAAGTCGAGCTTCTCGATCAATCCCTGCTCGCCGCCGCGACGACAATCCTCGGTGGGGGTGTCGACCACATCCCAAGTCGGCGCGCCCGTCGCGCCTTGCGTTTTTATCACGGGCCATGCGTCGGGGCTGCTTTCCTGATTGACCGTGATGCCGAGCGCCTTCGCGGCCGGATCGAGGATCGCCTTGGTTTGCGCCTCCTGATAGGCGCCCCCCTGACTTACGAATACGACCTCTTCGGCCGAAGCCTTCGCTCCGATTGCAAGCGCGGATACGCCGATGACGAGACAAATAGATAACTTCATTTCGTTTCTCCTCCGAGTCAATCGCTTCGCGCTCACCGCCCGAGGGAATCCATGAATTGATACCAGCCCGCGACGAGCCGGATTCCAGCCTCCCGCAGCGGATAAAGAGGGACCGTTCGAAATCGCGCCGCGTCGAGCAGCGCCAGGTCGGGCTTTTCGCCGCGCAGCAACATCGCCAGATATTTGCCGAGCAAGGTCGACATGGCGACGCCGGAGCCGTTGTAGCCGGCCGCGAACAACAGTCGGTCGTCGATCCATCCGATATGCGGCAAACCGTCGAGCGTCATGGCGACGAGACCGGACCATCGGCTCTCCACGGGCGCGTCGGCCAGCGCGGGAAAGGTTCGCACCATCGCGGCGCGCAGAACGCGGAAGGCGCTCTGCGAATCCGTTTTGCCGAAGGCCCCGCGGCCGCCGAAGACGACACGGTCGTCCACCATGCGGAACCAGCGCATCATGCGGCGCGTCTCCACGTAAACGCGCCGCGTCGGCATGATCGCCCGCGCGAGATTGTCGCCCAGCGGCGCGGTCGCGATCATCGCGCTGCGGAACGGGATGATTTTGCGGCGCAGCGGTTCGCTCGCGCCGGTGAGATCGGAATAGCCGTTGGTGGCGATGATCGCGTGTTTGGCCCGCACGACGCCGCCGGGCGTTTCCAGTCTCACGCCGCCGGCTTCGCCACGGATGCGCAGGGCGGGCGTCCCTTCGTGGATTCGAACGCCCGTCCGCGCGGCGGCGGCGGCAAGGCCACGCAGATAATTGAGCGGATGGATAGCGCCGGCGTGCGGCGACCGCACCCCGCCGACGAAGCCCTCGGCGCCGGTCTCCTCCGTGACCTGCTCGCGCGTCAAGGGCTCGACCGAGGCGTCTCCCATGCGCTCGCGCATCCATTCCATGTCGGCGAGCGCGGCGGCGAGCGCGGGCCCATTGTGGGCCGCCTTGACCTGTCCGACGCGGCGATACTGGGCCGCTGCAATGCCGTGACGGTCGACCAGGTCTTCGACGAGGTCCACGGCCTCGTGAGCGATCGCGTACATGCGGCGCGCGACGTCCATTCCGTGCGCGGCGGCGGCGTCGGAGAAGGAGAGGCGGAATTTTGCCGACACGACGCCGCCGTTGCGACCGCTTGCGCCCCAGCCGAGCGAGTTGGCCTCGACCACGATCGGCGCGAGCCCGTCGGCGGCCGCGTGCAGCGCCGCGGACAGACCCGTATAGCCGCCGCCGATGATCGCAACATCGGCCTGCGCATCGCCGGAGAGCGGCGCAAAGCTGGGCGCGGCTATCGCGGTCGCCGACCAAAGCGAGCGGATGGGCGGTTCGGGTCGCGCGGTCTGCATCAGGAGGCCCGCGTTTCCGGCTCCGCGAACGCCGCATCGACGGCGTCGGCGAGTTGCGCCAGCGTCGCGAAATGATAGTCGGGCTTGGTCACGGTCTTTGGCGGCGGCGTCCCGCCCCAGCCTTCCAGGCCCTGTCGACGCTCGATCCAGCACACCGCATATCCGAGCTGCCGGGCGACGCCGATGTCGTGATACTGGCTCTGCGCGACATGCAGGATATCGCAGTGCTTATAGCCGAAGGCCGATTGGCGGCCGCGGTTGTAAGCGAAGAACGCGGGATCCGGTTTGGCGACGCCGGTGTCGTCGAAACAGACAGTGTCGTCGAAGGGATCGCCAAGCGCGTGCGCGTAGCTGGAGAGAGCCACCCGGTCGGCGTTCGTCATGGCGACGAGGCGGTAATGGCGGCGCAGCCGCCGCAGCGCCTCGGCCGAGTCGGCGAAAGGCGGCCACCGCAGAACCGCAGATTGAAAGCCTTCGGCGTGCGCCTCGTCGTCGGGAAATCCGAGTTCTCCCGCCACATATCGATACACGTCGCGAAAAACTTCGCTGGAGCGAAGATGGTGTTTCTCCCGTCCCGCCAGATAGGCCTTGAATATCTCGGCGTCACTCAATTGCGCGGCGGATCTGGCCGACGCCTTGCGCAAATATCCAAGGACGCCCCTCTCGAAGTCGATCAGCGTGCCGACCACGTCGAAGGTGAGGAGCTTGAAGTCTCGTAGCGACATGCCTGAATGATCCCGTTTCTGATTTGACGATGAATGCGGTTGAGCCGGCCTCAGCCGTCCTCCGCGGAGACGATTATGGTGTCGGAGGGATGCAGGCCCAGGGTGATCGCACCGCCTCGCTGCGGAATCTGCCCGCGTCCCGCGTGATGGCTGGGTTGCCGGAAGCTGATGACCGGGCCGCCCTCAAGCTGCGCGAACACCCGCAAGCTTTCGCCCTGGTAGATGACGTCAGCGACGACCCCAGAGAGAAGATTGAGCCCCGCCTCGCCGCCGGGGCTGGCGACGACGAGCTTTTCCGTTTGCAAGGCGATGAGCAACGGCCCCGACGCGGGCAACGAGCGGGTCGAACGCAGGACGGCGGAGCCGATGGAGACGCAGTCGGTCCCCACGCGCTGAACCGGCACGAGCGTGGCCTCGCCGATGAAGCTGGCGACGAAGCGGTTTTGCGGATTCTCGTATAGCCGCTCGGGCGTATCGACCTGCACCAGCCGACCCGCCTTCAGAACCGCGATGCGGTTGCTCATGGTCAGCGCCTCGCGCTGATCGTGCGTGACGTAGACGGTGGTGGCGCCCAGACGCCCATGCAACGCGCGCAATTCGATCTGCATGCTTTCGCGCAACTGTTTGTCGAGCGCGGACAGAGGCTCGTCCATAAGGATGAGTTTGGGGTGAAACACGATGGCGCGCGCGAGCGCCACGCGCTGGCGCTGGCCGCCCGAGAGCTGGGCGACGCTGCGTTCCTCAAAGCCGCCGAGTTCAACGAGGTCGAGCGCGCGTCGCACCTCCGCACGCCAGGCCGATTTGGCGATCCGGCGGGCGCGCAAGGGGAAGGCGACGTTCTCGCCCACGGTCATATGCGGAAACAGCGCGTAGTTCTGGAACACTACGCCAATGCCGCGACGATGCGGCGGCGTGAGCGTGACGTCGGCGTCGCCGAACCATATGCTGCCCGCGCTCGGCGCGGCGAAGCCCCCCAATATGCTGAGCAACGACGTCTTGCCCGAGCCCGAAGGGCCGAGCAGCGACATGAACTCCCCCGGAGCAATGTCGAGGCTGACGTTGTCGAGAGCGCGGAACGCGCCGTAATGAACGCTCAGCCCGCGTATCGAGACGCCGACGCTGGCGTTCTCGGTCATGTCGTGCACAACGTCGTTTGTCCTTGCGAGCATGAGCGCATCCGTCTCCCGCGACGCTGGCGCCGGATCGGCGTCAAAGTCATGTCTCAAGCGGTCTTCGACGTCGCTTGGAGGGCGCCGCCGGCGGTCTTCGGTTGTGTTCGCTCTCGGCGACTGGCTGGACTGCGGCAATCGCGACCGCCGCAAGGAGAAGCTACACAGAAGCGGAACGCGCTGACAACGCCCAAAATATCCCCCGGAACATAACCTCAGGTAATGGCGTCAAAGGCTCGCCGCTTTTATGCCCATGCGGGGATGCCGGGCTTCTATCTCATCGAGATCGCGGCGCATCTCGCTTATGAGCCATTCGCGCACGGCAAGGACAGCGGCGCGCATAGGCTTGCCTCGCGGCGCGGCGAGGCGGCAGCGGCGCTCCGTCTTCATGGGGTCGCCAAGCGGCGCCAGCGCGCCGGTCTTCAGCCAGTGCGAGACGACATTGATCCACCCGAGCGCAACGCCTTGCCCAAGCAGCGCCGCCTGCAACACCACGGCGTAATCGGAGAAATGGAGCGTGTCGGAATGTGACTCCGCAGCGCGGTTGACGCGCAGCCGGTCGATCCAATCGACACTGCCGCCGGCGAAGTGAATGAAAGTCTCCTGCCCCGCCTTCCCCCGTTTTTCCAGATAGGCGGGACTACAAACGGGGAAAACGACCTCGTTGACGAAGAACGCGCCCTCCGATTCCGCGTCCCCCGCATTGGCGAAACGCATTCCCAGATCGACGGAATCGACCGGACCCCTGAGCGCTCCCGAGATGAGCTGAAACCGCAGATCCACATGCGGACAAGCTTCCTGCAATGCGCCGATGCGCGGCATCAGCCAATGGGTCGCAAACCCGGACGAGATCGACAGCGTGACGGTTTCGAGCCCCGTCTTGCGCCGGCGGATCTCATCAAGCGCCGACTGAATGCTAAGGAAACTGCGGCTGACGCTCTCGTACAGAAGGTCGCCGTCTTCGGTCAGCGAGACGCCATCGCCGCTGCGCTGAAACAGCCGCGTCTGCAAATGCCGCTCTAAGCGCGCCAACATCCGGCTGACAGCAGGTTGGGTCACGTTGAGTTCAGCAGCCGCCTTCGTGAAGCTGCGTTCCCGAGCCGCAGCTTCGAAAACGAATAGAGCCGCGCTGGAAGGGAGCGATTTGCGAAGCGACGACACGGGCTTGTTCACCGAACCTCTGCGCCATCATAGCTCCCTCCCTTCACTTCTCAAGGGCGCTTCAGGAGCAATAACCCGCCCCCTATCATTCCAACAGATGGCCGAGCATCGTGATCGGGGATTGCGCCAGGGCGGGCTGCTGCGCCTTGGAAAACGCCGGGAGCGCGGCGCGACTCCTCCGGCGAAGGGGTTATTGCAGGCGTCGCGGGCGGGCGGGCGCGGCAAGGCCGCCCATCGCGTGTTCGGCGAGCGCGCCGAGGCGCCTGGCGTCGCCATCCAGACGCGCCAGTACGCGCAGGCCAAGCACGGCGCCGAGCAGCGCGGCCGCCTTGGCGGCGACGTCGGTTCGCGCCGGCAGCGCGCCCACCGCGACCGCGCGGCGCAATTGCTGCGCGAAGAACACCTCCACCT
>JAJYDD010000144.1 GCA_021777795.1 Pseudomonadota bacterium
TTGTTGTCCTTGAGCGGGCCCGTGAAGGCGACGCGCTTGCCCGAGGTGAGTTCGCTCGCGGTCTCGGCGACTGCGGCCTTAGCCTCCCGCGCCGCCCGCATCTGCGCGATTTCCCGAACGTCCTCGGCGCGCAGCGCGGCGCCGGCCGCCCCGCAATGTGGCTTCCCATCAATAAGGCCTTCCGACTCCAGTCGACGGATTCCCTCGCGAATGGGCATCCGGCTCACGCCGAGTTCCAAGGCGAGATCATCCTGCCGGAGCGGACGCCCGGGCGCGAATATTCCCGAAACGATCGCTGTTCGCAAAGTCTCCGTAACAGCGGCCGCCTCGGTTCGATGTCGGGCTCGCGCGTCGTCCAAAATCGAGTGGAGACCGACTCGGCCTTTTTTTGTTGGCGTTCTGCGACCCGCGAGATGAAGACAAATGGAGGCTATGAAACGGGAGCCATAACATCCGCAGCGAATTTGAAAATGCATCCCGCCGCCCAAAAGATAGAGGTGCGATTCCGGCGCTCTCAGCCGCGTGGGAGGAAAGTCTTTGCCGAGGCGTGGCGAAATGCGCGGCCTTGACCCGCGCCATCTCCACAGCGTCCGCCGTCCATTCCTATGGGCTGGCGCAGCCATGCGGATATTGGCGAGGTGTAGGATGTTGCGCCGCCCTTGCGACCCGCACGCAGCCTCGTTGGGATCTTAAGAAAACGCTCGGCCATTCGCCAAAGGCGAGATTGGTGGTGACGATGAGCGAGGCGCCTTCGTAGAGCCGGCTGACGAGGTGGAAAAGCAGTTGGCCACCGGATTGGGCGAGGGGGAGCGGACGATTGCTGCGCATTCGCCTAGAGATAGCCAAGTTCGTCGACGATGACGAAGTCCATGCGGGTGAGATAGTCGGCGACGCGACCCTGGCGTCCGACGCGGGCTTCGGCTTCGCCTCCCAATCTTTCGTCGTTTCCCCCCGCGCGCCGGCGGGCGTTAAGGGGCCGCCCGGCCTCGGGCGCGCGCCAGCGCCGCGCCCCAGGCGCGGCGGTGGGCGCTGCGATCCTCGGCGCTGAGGCGCGGCGTGAAGCGCTCAGCGCCGCGATCGATCCGCCCGAGGCTTTCCAGCGTGAACAGGCCCGCGCTGACGCCGGCCAGATGCGCCACGCCCATCGCCGACAGTTCGGCGACGGAGGTGCGCTCGACGGGCGCTGCGATCATGTCGGCCTCGAATTGCATGAGTTGATCGTTGCGGGTCGGGCCGCCGTCGACGAGCAGGCGCTCGACCGGCGCGCCGCTGGCGCGAACGGCGTCGAGAACGTCGGCGATCTGGTGCGCGATCGAATCCAGCGCGGCGCGCGCGAAGGGCGCCCGCGTCATGCCGAAGCTGAAGCCGGTCGCAGTCGCCACCGCGGTAGGGTCCCACCACGGCGCGCCGAGCCCGCCGAAGGCCGGGACGATCTGCACGCCGCGCGAATCGGGCACGGTCGCGGCGAGATCGGCCAGTTGCTGCGCCGAAACGCCGAGCAGTTCGGCCGCCCAGATCAGCGTCGAGCCGGCGCTGCGGATATTGCCCTCGAAGGCGAGCGTCGGCGCATCGATGGACCAGGCGAGCGTCAGGCAGACGCCGGGGCCTCCGGCGTCGCCATCGCGCACGCCCGCCCGGTCGATGAGCCCCATCACCGAGGAGCCGGTGCCGTGAGTGGCCTTGACGGCGCCGGGCGCGTAAGCGCCGTGGGCGAACAATGCGGAATGGGAATCGGCCATGACCGCGCCGACCGGCGCGCCGTCGGGCAGCGGCGCCAGGCCCCGCACGGCCGGGAACGGCCCCAGCGAACTGACGATGCGCGGCAGGGCGGCCAGCGGAATGTCGAAGATCGACAGCAACTCCTCGTCCCAGCGCGCCTCGACGACGTTGAAAAGCTGGGTGCGCGACGCATTGCCGGCCTCGATCACCGCTTCGCCGCCAAAGCGCGAAAGCAGGAAGGCGTCGATTGTGCCGATGCAGATCTGCCCCGCCTGGGCGCGCGCCTGGCCCGAGGGGAGGAGATCGAGCAACCAGCGCGCCTTGGCGGCGGAGAACATCGGATCGAGCGGCAGACCGCTGCGGCGGCGGATGGCGGGGCCGCAGCCGGCGGCGAGCAGCCTGGCGCACAGGTCCTGGGTGCGCTGATCCTGCCAGGAGAGCACCGGCGTCAGCGGCGATCCCGTGCGGCGATCCCAGATCAGGCAGGATTCGCGCTGCGTGCTGAGCCCGACGGCCGCGACCCCGCGCCCCGGCGCAGATTCCAACGCTTGAGTGACGGCGCGGCGCACGCTGGCCCAGATCTCCTCGGCGTCCTGCTCGACCCAACCGGGCTCGGGCGTCGCGATCGACACCGGCGCCTGTCCCCGGGCGACGATCTCGCCGCGCCCGTCGACAACCAGACACTTGGTCGAACTGGTGCCCTGGTCGATGGCCAGAAGGACTTCGCCGGCCATTTCAGCGCCCCTTCAATTCCAAGGCCGCCGCGACCAGGCCCTGAGCGTTCAAGCCGAAATGATCGAACAGGAACTCCGCCGCGCCCGTCGGGGCAAAGCCTTTGATCCCCAGCAAGCGCATCGGCGCCGGCGCGTGGCGCACGACGACTTCGGCGATCGCCGCGCCGAGGCCGCCCTCAATCATCGCCTCCTCGATGGTGACTATGGCGCCAGTTTCGCGCGCGGCGGCGATGATCGCGGCCTCGTCGAGCGGCTTGACGGTGGCTACATTGAGCACGCGCGCCTGAAGGCCGCGCCGCTCAAGCTCCTCGGCCGCCGCGAGCGCCCGCGACACCATGACGCCGGTGGCGGCTATCGTGAGATCGCGGCCCTCGCGCAGCACGCCGATCTTGCCGAAAGTGAAGGCGTTGGCGGGATCGGGGCTGACCGAGGCGACCTTGGTGCGGCCGACGCGCAGGTAACAGGGGATGCCCGCCGCCGCCGCCCATTTGACCGCCGCCGAGGTCTGCGCCGGGTCCGCCGGCACAACGATGGCGAGGCCGTCGATGGCGCGCATCCAGCTCAGGTCTTCGATGGAATGATGTGTCGGCCCGAGTTCGCCATAGGCCACGCCGGGACTCATGCCGCAAAGCACGACCGGCAAGCCGTTGTAGGCGACATCGACCTTCACCTGCTCCAGCGCCCGCCCGGTCAGGAAGGGCGCCGCGGCGCAGACGAAGGGAATGAAGCCGCCGATCGCCAGCCCCGCCGCGACGCCGACCATGTTCTGCTCGGCGATGCCGACATTGATCAGGCGCTCGGGAAATCGCTTCTGGAAGGCGACGAGATTGCTGGAGCCGACGCTGTCGTTGCAAACGGCGACGATGCGCTCGTCGAGCCCGGCAAGCTCGCTCAGCGTTTCGGCGAAGGCGACGCGACAATCAAACTGCGGCGGCTTGGCGAGCGGGGAGGCCTCCATCACGCAAGCTCCTTCAGCGCGAGTTCGATCTGTTCGGGCGAGGGAACCTTGTGATGCCATTCGACGCGGTCTTCGATGAAGGAAACGCCCTTGCCCTTTATGGTCCGCGCGATGATGCAACGCGGGCGACCTTCCTGAGGGGCGGTCAGGGCTTCGTAGAGCGCGCCGTGATCGTGGCCGTCGCAATCGACGACGTCCCAGCCGAAGGCGCGCCATTTGTCGCCGAGCGGCTCCAGGCGATTGGTGTCTTCGGTGCGCGCGCCCTGCTGAAGCCGGTTGCGGTCGACGATGGCGACCAGATTGTCGAGCCCGCGATGGCCGGCGCTCATCGCCGCCTCCCAGTTCGAGCCTTCCTGCAACTCGCCGTCGCCCAGCACGACATAAGTGCGCCAAGCGGCGCGCGCGAGCTTGGCGGCGATGGCGCAGCCGACGCCGATCGGCAGGCCGTGACCCAGCGGCCCGGTGTTGGCCTCGACGCCGGCGACCTTTCGACGGTTAGGATGGCCGTTGAGCGCCGACAGCGGTTGCATGAAGGTCGAGAGCGCATCGGTCGAAAAGAAACCGCGATGGGCGAGCGTCGCATAAAGCGCCGCCGAGCAATGCCCTTTGCTGAGAATGAACCGGTCGCGCCCCGGCGCGCGGGGCGCCTGCGGATCGAGCCTCAGCACGCCGAAGAACAGCGTCGCCAGGATGTCGGTGACCGAGAGATCGCCGCCCACATGGCCCATGCGCGCCTGCCCGATCATCTGGACGAGGCTGCGGCGGACCTCAGTGGCGCGAAGGCGCAGTTCGGCATTGCGTTGCGAGGCGCCCAGCGTCGGCGCCAGATCGGTCGCCAGCGTCGTCGTTCCGGTTGGCTTCGGCGATGAAACGGACAACGTCTCCTCCGACTGCATAATTATTCAATAGTGAATTCTATTGCAACATAATGCGCGATGGCGGAAAGAGTCAAGCAGCGAGGGAGAAGCCGCGAGTCGGGTTTGCGCCGAAGCGTAATCCGGCATGTCAGCGCCCGAATCTCTGGACTATCCTCCGGCTTGAATAAATATTCAGAACGGCAGCCAAAACAAAAGGGCGAGAGATACCCCGATGAGCCGAACCGACGAACTCCGGACGATGCTCCGCGTGGCGCAACTTTATCACGAGGACAAGCTCAAGCAGGCCGAGATCTCCAAGCGCCTCTACGTGTCGCAAGCCACCGTGTCGCGGCTGTTGAAGCGCGCCGAGGACGAGGGCGTCGTGCGTATTTCCATCGCCGCGCCGAGGGGCACCTATCCGCATCTGGAGAGCGCGCTTCGCAGCCGTTACGGCCTGGACGAGATCATCGTCGCCGAATGTTTCGAGGATCGCGAGGAGCCGATCCTATCGGCGATCGGCGCCGCGGCCGCCCATTATTTCGAATCGACCTTGAGCGAAGGCGATGTGATCGGCATCTCGTCGTGGAGCGCCTCCCTGCTGCGCATGGTTGACGCCATCCACCCGATGAAGCGCCCGCGCGCCGAGCGCGTCGTCCAGATCCTCGGCGGCATCGGCAATCCCGGCGTGCAAAGCCACGCTACCCAATTGACGATGCGGCTTGCGGGCCTCACCGGCGCGCAAGCCCAGCTCTTGCCGGCGCAAGGCGTCGTCAATTCGGCGGCGGCGCGCCTCGTCATGCTGGGCGACAGCTTTGTGCGCGCGGCGATGGACCAGTTTGGCCGCCTCACCATCGCGCTCGTCGGCGTCGGCGCGCTGCAACCCTCGATCATGCTGGCCAATTCGGGCAACGCCTTCACCGATGAGGAAATGCGGGATCTGGCGCGGCGCGGCGCGGTGGGCGACATCTGCCTGCGCTTCTTCGATCGCGACGGCGCGCCGGTGCGCGGGCCGCTCGACGAGCGCGTGATCGGGGCGACGCTGGAAGACCTGAAACGGGTCGCGCGCGTCGTTGGCGTCGCTGGCGGAGAGAGGAAGGCCGAAGCGATCGGCGCCTGTCTGAGGGGGCGACTGCTGAACGTGCTCGTCACCGACAAATTCACCGCGCAACGGTTATTGTAAAGCCGACGCCAACCCAGGGAGCGGCGCGCGTCGAGAATTTCAGGCAAGGCGAACGTCGTTAAGGGGGCGAGCCGGGGCATTGTGGCCAGCCTCGCGCAAAGGTTTGCGCGCGATGGGCGGTCTCTCAGGTCCCTGAGCGGTCTCGGTCTGCCGCAATTTGACGTGGTTTAGATGTAGTTTTCATCCAGGCGTCGCGTCGCGACTGTTGAACTCCAAGCCTGCCTCATGCCACATTCAGACAGCGCAGGCGAAGCTCGCCATTCGCGGGTCTGGGGGATTCGGCGTGAACTGGGGACCGGCGAAACGCCGAGACGAATGGTCATGACGGCGGATTTCGCGAAATCGGCGCAGCGTGGCCGTGATCGCAGCATATTGACGAGCCCGCGGATAAAGCGGCTGCAACTGCTGCATTTTCTGGTGTTTGACGTCGCGCCCATCGCCGGCGTGATCGTAGCGGTCGTCGGCTGGCCGCGGACCGAGCCGAGCGCTGTTGATCTAGCCCTGTTCTTCGCGCTCTGGGCTGTGACCGGGCTAGGGCTCACCGTTGGCTACCACCGCCGCTTCTCGCATCGCGCCTTCGATTGCGGGCCCGGCGTCGACGCTGCGTTGATCGTCATGGCGAGCATGGCCGCGCGCGGGCCGATGTTCTCCTGGGCCGCCATGCACCGCCGGCATCACGAACGCTCAGACCGAGAAGGCGATCTGCATTCGCCAAACCTGTTCGGCGCGTCGCGCTTGGCCCGGCTGCGCGGCTTCGCGCACGCCCATTTCACCTGGATGGCCCGCCACCCTTATCCCAACGCCGGTTACTACATTCCCGACCTCCTGCAACAGCCGGGCCTGCTGCGCTGGAACCGCCGCTACTACGTCTGCGTCGCGGCGGGCCTTGCGTTGCCCGCGCTGATCGGCGGCCTCGTCACGCAATCCTGGAGCGGCGCGGCTTCGGCGTTTCTTTGGGGCGGGGTGATCCGGCTGTTTGTCGTCGAGCACACGATGAACGCCATCAATTCGCTCGCGCATCTGATCGGAGACCGGCCGTTTGCGCGCGGCGCCGACGCAAGTCGTAATCTGGCCTGGGCCTCGATCGCCACCTGGGGCGAGGCCTGGCACAACAATCATCACGCCTTTCCCTGGTCGGCGGCCTTCGGCTTCGGGGCGCGCCAGCCCGACCCCGGCTTGTGGTTCATCCGCGCACTGGTGCGGCTCGGCTTGGCCTGGGACGTGAAGAGCCCCGACGCCGCGCGCATCGCCGAACGGGCCGAGGCCGAAGGCGCGAAGGAGGCTTGAGTATGGCCAAAGCGAGTGCGGAAGAGATCGCCGTCTGGGCGCGCGCGGAAGCCGCCAAGATCCTGCAACGCCCGCCCGAGCGCATCGATCTCGACGCCAAACTCTCGCGGCTGGGGCTCGATTCGGCCACCGCCGTGCATCTGATGGTGATGATCGAGGATTGGCTCGGCGTCGAACTCGATCCTGAACTCGCTTTCGAACACCCCACTTTGCGCCGGCTCGCCGAGGCGATCGCCGAGCGGCTGGGATAGGCGATGCCGGCCTGCGCCACCCTCGCCGATCTGCTTCAGGTCCGCGCGGACCGACAAGGCGACGCACCCGCTTTTCGCTATTTCGACGGACGCGGCGAGATGCTGGCCGAGCTTGACTATCGCGCGCTGTGGCGCAAGGCCGCCGGCGTCGCCGCGCACTTGCGCGAGCGCGCCCAGCCCGGCGAGCGAGCGCTGCTGGTCTATCCGCCGGGGCTAGAGTTCCTGCCTGCCTTCCTGGGCTGCGTGCTCGCGCGCGTCACGCCCGTCCCGCTCGCGCTACCCCGCCGTCTTGCCGGGCGCGACGCCAGCGTCGCGATCCTCGCCGATTGCCGGCCGGCGCTGGCGCTGACCGTCAGCGAGCGGCTCGATGTCGCCGACAAGCTGCCGCTCGCCGATCCCAGCGGATGGATCGCGACCGACCTCATCGCGCCGCGCGACGATTTCGCCGACCGCCCCGCGCCAGAGGAACTGGCGCTGTTGCAATACACCTCCGGTTCGACCTCGACCCCAAAGGGCGTGATGGTGAGCCACGCCAACCTCATCGCCAATCTCGGCATGATCGCGCAAGCGCTAGGCAATGACGAGCGCTCGTCTTACGCGAGCTGGACGCCGCTGTTTCACGACATGGGGCTCATCCTCAACGCCTTGCAGGCGCTCTATGTCGGCGCGCCTTGTCATCTCATGGCGCCGACCCAGTTCATGCAGCGGCCGCTCACTTGGTTGAAGCTGATTTCTGAGTATCGGATCGACGTGGCCGGCGGCCCCAATTTCGGCTTCGACCTTTGCGTCGACAGGCTTCGGCCAGAGGCGGCGGAAGGGCTCGATCTTTCGCGCTGGCGCGTCGCGTTCAACGGCGCGGAGCCGGTGCGGGCCGAGACGCTGGAGCGCTTCGCCAAGGCCTTTGCGCCCTACGGCTTCCGCCGCGAGGCGTTCTACCCCTGTTACGGCATGGCGGAGGCGACGCTGCTGATCTCCGGCGGCCGCCCAGGCGCGCCCGTGACCGTGCGGGCGGGGGCGGCCGATCCGACGCCCTTCGTGGCCTGTGGGCAAGCGCTGACGGGCGAAAGCCTCGCCATCGTCGACCCGCAGACGCGGCTTCGCCGGCCGCAAGGCGCCGTCGGCGAGATCTGGGCGCGCGGCCCCCATGTCGCGCAGGGCTATTGGAGCCAGCCCGAGGCGACGGCCACAACCTTTCGCGCGCGGATCGTCGGCGAGGACGGCGACTGGTTGCGCACCGGCGATCTCGGCTTTCTTGACGAGGAGGGGCGGCTTTATCCGGTCGGGCGGATCAAGGACCTCATCATCATCCGTGGCGTCAACCATCATCCGCAGGACATTGAGCGCACCGTCGAGGCGTGCCATCCCGCGCTCAGCCGCCACAATGGCGCGGCCTTTGCGCTGGCGACGCCGGACGGCGAGCGACTCGTCATCGTGCAGGAGGTGGAGCGCGTCGCACGCATGGCGGCCGATCTCGAAGAGGTCGAGGCCGCCATCCGCGAGGCCGTGACGCAAGCCCACGAAGTCACGCCGCATCGCATCGTGTTGCTGCGGCCGGGCGCGCTGCCGAAGACGACCAGCGGCAAAATCCAGCGTTCGCTGGCGCGCCGGTTGTTTCTTGAGGGCGGGCTCGCGCTGGCGCGGGGATCTTTGGCGTGAACGTCATCGCCGACATCGCCGTGGCGCCTCGCGACGTTCTGCCGTTCCTGCACAAAGGCGCCATTGGGCGCTACGGGGCCGACCGCCAGCTTCTGGTCGGCGCTGGCGAGAGACGTGGGACGCTGCTCTACGGGCCTTATTGGCGACTGCCGGCCGGCCGCTGGCGTCTGAAGCTCGATGTTTGCGCGGGCAGGCGCGCGCAGGACCAAGGCTGCTGCTTGGGGGTCGAAGTCGTCGCCGACAATCGCCGTATGCTGGTCGCCAAAGACTTCACGCCCCGCGACTGCGACGCCGGCGAGGTTTTGTTGACCTTCCCCGTGAGCCCGGATCAATC
>JAJYDD010000145.1 GCA_021777795.1 Pseudomonadota bacterium
CATCCCCGGCGGCTTCGCGCTGCTGCCGACGATGGGGGGCCAGACCGCGCTCAACTGCGCACTGTCGCTGCAAAAGATGGGCGTGCTGGAAAAATACGATGTCGAGATGATCGGCGCGACCGCCGACGCCATCGACAAGGCCGAGGACCGCGAGCGTTTCCGCGAGGCGATGCACAAAATCGGCCTCGCCACGCCGCGCTCGCATCAGGTTAAGACGCTTCCGGCGGCGCTGGCGGCGCTCGAAGACATAGGCTTGCCCACGATCATCCGTCCCAGCTTCACGATGGGCGGAACGGGCGGCGGCATCGCCTACACCAAGACCGAGTTCATCGAGATCGTCGAGCGCGGTATCGACGCCTCGCCCACCAACGAGGTGCTGGTCGAGGAAAGCGTCTTGGGCTGGAAAGAATTCGAGATGGAGGTGGTGCGCGATCACGCGGACAATTGCATCATCATCTGCTCGATCGAGAACATCGACCCGATGGGCGTCCACACCGGCGACAGCATCACGATAGCCCCTGCCCTGACGCTGACGGACAAGGAATACCAGATCATGCGCGACGCCTCGCTGGCGGTCTTGCGCGAGATCGGCGTCGAGACCGGCGGCTCCAACGTGCAATTCGCAATCAACCCCGTCGACGGCAAGATGGTGGTCATCGAGATGAACCCGCGCGTCTCGCGCTCGTCCGCCTTGGCCTCCAAGGCGACCGGCTTTCCCATCGCCAAGGTCGCCGCCAAGCTGGCGGTGGGTTACACGCTCGACGAGATCGCCAATGACATCACCGGCGGCGCGACGCCGGCCTCGTTCGAGCCGACGATCGACTATATCGTCACCAAGATTCCGCGCTTCGCCTTCGAGAAGTTCCCCGGCGCCGATCCCGTGCTGACGACGGCGATGAAGTCGGTCGGCGAGGCGATGGCGATTGGCCGCACCTTCGCCGAATCGCTGCAAAAGGCGCTGCGCTCGCTGGAGACCGGCCTCACCGGCCTCGACGAAATCGAAATCGAGGGCCTCGGCAAGGGCGACGACGCCAACATCCTGCGCGCCGCCATCGGCGTTCCGACGCCCGACCGGCTGCTCAAGGTGGCGCAGGCGATGCGGCTCGGCATGAGCGTCGCCGAAGTGCACGAGGCGACCAAGATCGACCCCTGGTTCCTGCAACGGATCGCCGACATTCTGGCGCTGGAGGCTCGCGTGCGCGAGCACGGCCTGCCGCCGGACGCCGGCAATTTCCGCGCCCTTAAGGCCGCAGGCTTCTCCGACATCCGGCTCGCCGCGCTCGCCCGCAAGGATGAAGCGGATGTGCGCGCCGCGCGCGAGGCGCTCGACGTCAAACCCGTCTACAAGCGCATCGACACCTGCGCGGCCGAATTCGCCTCGCCGACCGCTTATATGTATTCGACTTACGAGGCGCCCTTCGGTGGGGCGCCCGAGTGCGAGTCCGCGCCTTCCGACAAGCGCAAGATCGTCATTCTCGGCGGCGGCCCCAACCGCATCGGCCAGGGCATCGAATTCGATTATTGCTGCTGCCACGCCTGTTTCGCGCTGAGCGAGGCGGGCTTCGAGACCATCATGATAAACTGTAACCCGGAGACGGTCTCCACCGATTACGACACCTCTGACCGGCTCTATTTCGAGCCGCTGACCGCCGAGGACGTGCTCGCCATTCTCGCCAAAGAGAAGGAGAACGGAACCCTTGTCGGCGTCATCGTGCAGTTCGGCGGCCAGACGCCGCTGAAGCTGGCCCATGCGCTGGAAGCCTCCGGCGCGCCGATCCTCGGCACCTCCGTCGATAGCATCGACCTCGCCGAGGACCGCGACCGCTTCAAGCGTCTGCTCGACAAGCTGGGCTTGAAGCAGCCGAAGAACGGCATCGCCTATTCGGTCGAGCAGTCGCGGCTGGTGGCCGCCGAACTGGGCCTGCCGCTGGTCGTGCGGCCGTCCTACGTGCTCGGCGGCCGGGCGATGGCGATCCTGCACGACGAGAGCCAGTTCGACGATTACGTGCTGGGCGTGTTGCCGAGCTTGGTGCCGGCGGATGTGAAGGCGCGCTATCCCAACGACAAGACCGGGCAGATCAACACCGTGCTCGGCAAGAATCCGCTGCTGTTCGACCGATACCTTTCCGACGCCGTCGAGATCGACGTCGACGCGCTGTGCGATGGCAAAACCGTGTTCGTCGCGGGGGTGATGGAGCATATCGAGGAGGCGGGCATCCATTCCGGCGACAGCGCCTGCTCGCTGCCTGCCCGCTCGCTCTCGCCCGAAACCGTCGCCAAGCTCGAATCGGAGACCGCCAAGCTCGCCTTGGCGCTCGACGTCGGCGGGTTGATGAACGTGCAATATGCGTTGAAGGACGGCCAGATCTACGTGCTGGAGGTGAACCCGCGCGCCTCGCGCACAGTGCCCTTCGTCGCGAAGGTGATCGGCCAGCCGATCGCCAAGATCGCCAGCCGCATAATGGCCGGGGAATCGCTGGCCTCGTTCGGGCTGACCAAGCCGTCGCTCGGCCATGTCGGCGTCAAAGAAGCGGTGTTTCCTTTCGCGCGTTTCCCCGGCGTCGACACCGTGCTGGGGCCGGAGATGCGCTCGACCGGCGAGGTCATGGGGCTAGCGCATGATTTCGCCCGCGCCTTCGCGAAGAGCCAGATCGGCGCCGGCGCGAATCTGCCGCTCGGCGGGACAGTGTTCGTCTCGCTGCGCGAGGGCGACAAGCCCGGAATCGTCGAGCCCTTGAAGGCGCTGGCGGCGATGGGATTCAAGATCATCGCCACCGGCGGCACGCAGAAGTACCTTGCCGCCCACGGCGTCGCCTCGACGCGGGTCAACAAGGTGTCGGAGGGGCGCCCGCACGCGGCGGACGCGGTGCGCAACGGCGGCGTGCAACTCATGTTCAACACCACCGAGGGCGCAACGTCGCTTAACGACTCCAAACCGCTTCGTCGGGCCGCCCTCTTGCAAAAAACCCCATATTACACCACTCTGGCAGGCGCGATCGCCGCGGTGGAGGGCGTCAGAGCCTGCGCCTCGGGCGACCTTGAAGTCCGCGCGCTGCAAGATTACTTCGCCTAAAGTCCCGGCGCGACGTCGCCGGCTTTTTTGAGTCTAAAGGTGGGATCAGGATATGGATCGGTTTCCTGTCACCGTCGCGGGTCTCGCCGCGCTTCAGGCGGAGTTCGCGCACCGCCAGCAGGTCGAGCGCCCGCGCATCGTCCAGGCGATCTCGGAGGCGCGCGCCCACGGCGACCTGTCGGAGAACGCCGAATATCATTCGGCCAAGGAAGCCCAGTCCCATAACGAAGGCCGCATCGTCGAATTGGAGGATCTGCTCCAGCGCGCCGAAGTGATCGACGTCTCCAAGCTTTCGGGTTCGACGATCAAGTTCGGCGCCACCGTCACCGTCATCGACGAAGATACGGAGAAGGAAAAGACGTTCCAGATCGTCGGCGACAGCGAGGCTGACGTCAAGAACGGGCGCATGTCGATCTCCTCGCCGACGGCGCGCGCGCTGATCGGCAAGAAGGCTGGCGAAGCCGTCGAGGTCTCGACGCCGGGCGGCGGCAAGAGCTACGAGATCCTCAAGGTCGAGTACAAATAAGCCGCGCCTGCCTCGGAAAGGGGAAACGCCTTTGACCGCCATCACCCGTCGCTTCGTGCTCGGGGGCCTCATGTCGGCCCTGCCGGCCGCGGCTTTTGCCGCACACCGCCACCCGCCTCGCGAATATGCGCCTCAGCCGCGCATCCTCGTCGATGTGTCACCTCTGCGCCGTAAGGGCGACGACACCGACGCGGATTATCTGGCGGGGGTTCTGCCGCATTATCTGGCCATCGCCTTCGGCCCAGGCCACGAGGTGCGCGTGCGCATCGACGATGTGAATTATGGCACGCCGGGCAGCGACGGCATGGCCAGCGAAACCCACGCCGTCGATTCGATAGAGGGCGAGGGCTGGGTGGACGGGCGTTCGGTCCCACTAACCTGCTCCGTCATCGCCGACGTGATCCAGCCGGGCTTTGGCAATTATGGCGCGCAGGTTCGCCAGGACACGCTGGCCCGCAGTTTCGCGCAATGGCTGCCCCGGCAAGTCGGGCTTTGACGGGGCCGCTTCGGGCGCTGGTTCTCGGCTCCGGGCGGATCGGTCACGAAGTCAACGCGCGCGGTGTGGTCGAGGCGCTCGGCGGCCCCTTTGAATGGCGCGCGGTCGCCCCGCGTCGCCTTTATGCGCGGCTCGCTCCGTGGGGGCCGGTTGATCCGCGCGACTCTCAGTCTCTCGCCGGGCCCGCGCCCGACATCCTCATCGCCAGCGGCCGGGTGACCGTGCCCTATGTGCGCGCCTGGAAGCGCGCGCATCCGGGCGTCTTCGCGGTGTTTCTGCAAGACCCGCGCTGGGCGCGCGCCGAGATGGACCTGATTTGGATGCCGGATCATGATTCCTGGCGCGGTCCCAATGTGATGACGACGCTGACGTCGCCGCATCCGTTTTCGCAGGCTCGGCTGGCGGCCGGACGGGCGGCGCCTGATCCACGTCTCGCCCGCCTTCCCGCGCCGCGCTGCGCGGTGGCGCTCGGCGGCCCCAGCGGCGCACAACATTTCACGACGCAAGACCTAGCGCGCCTCGGCGAGGCGGTGCGAGCGATTCGCGCCCAGGGCTATTCGATCATGGCGACGCCTTCCCGCCGCACGCCGCCGGATCTCGCCAAGGCGGTGCAGGAAGCCGTCGGCGACGGTTTCTTCTGGGATGGGACGGGCGACAATCCCTATCCCGCCATGCTGGCGCTGGCCGACGCCATTCTCGTCACGGGCGACAGCGCCAATATGGTCGGCGAGGCGACGGCGACCGGCGCGCCGGTGCATGTGTTCGAGCCCTCGGGCGGCGGCTCGAAGAAACTTGGCGCGGCCATCGACGCGCTGATCGCGCGTGGCGCGGCGCGGCGTTGGGCGGGACGGCTCGAAGATTTCCGCTATGCGCCGATCGATTCCAGCGCCGAGATCGCCGCCGAAATCCTGCGCCGTTTCGCGGCGCGTGCAGAATCCAAAGAGCCATCGCGCGCGTTTGCGCCCGCCGCTTTGCCCCGCTAGACTTCCGTTTCATCGGGAGGAGGTTTGGCATGACCTACGCGAATGCGGGCCTCGTCGAGCCTTCGCTGAACGCTCTCCAACACATTCCCGGCGATGACGGGCCTCCTGTGGTCGGGCTGACGTTCCGCCTGCTCGCCAACCCCAAGGGCGAGGTCGAGCGGCTCGCGGCGCGCCACGGCCCCGTCTATCGCAGCCGCGCCTTCGGGCTGCGCACCATCAGCCTGCTCGGGCCGGACGCCAACGAATTCGTGCTGTTCGACCGGCAGAAGCTATTTTCGTCCGGCGAAGGTTGGAATCCGTTCCTCGGCCGGCTGTTCCCGCGCGGCCTCATGCTGCTGGATTTCGACGAGCACCGGCTTCATCGCAAGGCGCTGTCGGTCGCCTTCAAGACCGAGCCGATGCGCTCCTATCTCAACGGGCTCAATGCGGGGCTGGCGCGCGGCGTCGCGCTATGGCTCGGCCGTCCGGGCCCCATGCTGTTCTATCCCGCCATCAAGCAACTGACGCTCGATCTCGCCGCGACCTCGTTCTTCGGCCGCGATCTCGGGCCGGACGCCGAGCCGCTGAAGCGCGCCTTCATCGACATGGTGGCCGCCTCGGTGACGCCGATACGAATCGCCCTGCCCGGCACGGCGATGGCGCGCGGCGTCGCCGGCCGGCGCTTCATGGTCGAATTCCTCGGCCGCGAAAGCGAAGCGCGCCGGCAGGGCGACGGCGAAGACCTGTTCACCCACCTCTGCCAAGCCTCCACCGACGAGGGGCGGTTGCTCAGCGTCGAGGAGATCATCGACCACATGAGTTTCCTCATGATGGCCGCCCATGACACGCTGACCTCGTCGTTCACCTCTTTCGTCTGGTTCCTGTGCGAGAATCCGGCCTGGCAGACGCGGCTGCGCGAGGAGATCGTCGCCCTCAATCTGCCGCGCGGCGCGCCGCTGCCCTATGAGCGACTCGATGAACTTCCGCTGACGGAGATGGCGTTCAAGGAGGCGCTGCGGCTCATCCCCCCGGTGCCGGCGATTCCGCGCCGCGCGGTGCGCGAGACGGAGTTTCACGGCTTCCGCATTCCCGCCGGGACGCGGGTCAGCGTCAATCCCATCTTCACGCACCATATGCCCGAGGTCTGGCCTGAGCCGGAAAAGTTCGACCCGCTGCGCTTCAGCGAGGAAAATTCGCGCGGCCGGCACAAGTTCGCCTTCGTGCCCTATGGCGGCGGCGCGCATATGTGTCTGGGCCTGCATTTTGCCTATATGCAGGCCAAATGCTTCGCTTATCACCTGCTCGGCGCGGCGGAGGCTGCGGTCGCGCCCGGCTATCGCCCGGACTGGCGACTGTGGCCGATCCCCAAGCCGCGCGACGGCCTGCCGCTGACGTTGCAGGCGCTCGGCTAGCGGCTCAGGCTTTCCGCAAATCTTTGGCCCCGCTATCGATATGCGGCGTCCAATAGGCCACCGATTCCGCTAAATCGGCGATAACGCGGCGATCGACGGGGTCGCGCTCGCGGAACGACAATTCCATGCAGATTTCGTTTTTGTCGCCGCCGCCTTCGCGGAAGGCGGCGATCAGCTTCTCCGGCTGGATATTGCCTTTGGCGTTGTTCTCGGCGGTGAACGGGCGATGGCCGCCCTTGTCCATCAGCGATTGCTTGATGTGGATGATCGGTGAGACGCGCGGGACCGCGCGGGCCCAGGCGTAGGGGTCGTAATCCTCGGGGTTGGCGCTGGTGAGGTCGCCGTGGTCGATGTCGGCCATCATCCAGACGGGGATCGCAAAGCCTGCGGCGTTGAGTTTCTGCTGCACCGCCAAGCTGGCGTCTATCGTCTCGCCGAACTCGCGCCCGACCGACATCGGCTCCCAGAACAGATATCTGAGCCCGGCGCTCTTGCCGTGCTCGGCCAACTCCGCCCAACATTCCATCGCCGCCTCGATCATGCCCGCGCGGCGCGCGGGATCGTCGTAATCGCGGTGAGTGAGGATCGCGAACTGCGTGCCGATCGAGGCGCCGCCGAGGTCGGCGATGATGTCGGCGAAGCCCTTGAACCAATCGAGATAATAGCGCCGCACGTCGCGCTCGGGATGACCGAAATTGTTGAGCCGCCCGTAAGGCCCGGTCATGCCGCTGGTGACGCGCACGCCGGTGCGCCTCAGCGCCGCCTGCATCCGCCGCGTCAGCGCGCGGATGAGGTGCGGCGGCCAAGACGGGTTGATGAATTCATGCGTCATCTGCACGTCGCGAATGCGGATCTTGTCGGCGACGGTCTCGATGAGATCCTCGGGTTCCGCGAAGCGGTTGACCAGCGGATTCAGGCTTAGCGACAGCGTGAACGGCATCCCTTGATCTCCTAGAACGCGAAGCGCGGTAGCAGAATGTCGGGCGCGACGCCGAGCCTTTCGCAGCGCGCCAGCAGTTCCGCTTCGCTTTCGCTCTCGTGGACGCCGGTGCGCACCAACGCCGTCGCGACTCCAGCGCTCGCGCCGCCCAGAATGTCATGGGCGGGGCTGTCGCCGACCGCCAGCACCCGACCGCGCTCGACCGCCCCGAGACGCCGCAGCGCCTCGTCGTAGATCGCCGGATAAGGCTTGCCGAACCACTCGACCGCGCCGCCAAGTTTTTCATAGGTCTTGGCCACTGCCCCGGCGCCATACATGCGGCCGGTCGGCGTCAGCATCGTCACATCGGGATTGGCGCAGATCGCCGGCGCGCCGCGCCGCGCCGCGCCCGCTAGCAGACGCGCGTAATCCTCCAGCGAGCGCTCGAACGGGCGGCAGCCGGCGATCCAGATCAAATCGGCGTCGTCGGGACTATCCACCAGCGTCAGGTCGAGCCCCTCGGCCGGCCGCGCCTCGGGATCGGTGACCTCGACCCAGGCGCGGGCGCCAGCGGGCAAACTCTCGCCGATGCGCCGCTGCATCGCCCGATAGGCGACCTCGCCGGAGCTTAATACGTCGAGGTAGGTGGCGCGCGAAACGCCGTGGCGAGCGAGACGCGCGACATTGGGGGCCGAGCGCTTGCCGGAATTGCTGATGAGCAGCACCGTCTTGCCGCGCGCGCTCAATTCGTCGAGCACGCCGCGCGCGTGATCGTAGACGCCGGCGCCGTCGAGCAGCACGCCGAACTGATCGACCAGGAAGGCGTCGTAGCGGTCGATGATCTCCCTCAAGGAACGGGCGTGGATCATGCACCGGCCCTCGCCAGCAACGCCGCGCCATAGGCGGCCTCGTCGGAGCGCGGCGGCGGGAAAGGAACGCCGAGTTTTCGGGCGCGGATTCGTGTCCAGGCCGGGTTCTTCGCGCCGCCGCCGACGGTGCGAACGGATTTGAGCGTTGGCGCGCCGAGTTCTGCGAGCCGGGCGTAGCCCAGGGCTTCGACCGACGCGACGCCCTCGAACAATCCTTGCAGGAAAGCCGCCCGCGACGCCGGAACCGGCGTGACACGCGGCGGGTAATCGGGGTCGCAGATCGGGAATCGCTCGCCAGCGCGCGGAAGCGGGTAATAATCGAGGCCGGTCGGCGCATCCGGGTCGAGGCTCGGCGTCAGCGCCTCCATCTCCTGCGGCGTGAAATAAGTCATGAGCGCGCCGCCGCCGCTGTTGGAGGCGCCGCCGGCGAGCCACATACCCAATAACTTGTGGCTATAAACGCCATAGGGCGGCGCGAAGATCGGGCGGTCGGAAAGCAGCTTCAACGTTAGCGTGGTGCCCATGGCGGTGACGGCGTCGCCGACCTCTGCCGCGCCTGTCGCCAGGAACGAGGCGCAGCCGTCGGTGGTGCCCGCCGCTACCCGCGTCGTCGGCGACAGGCCAAAAGCCTCGGCGGCCTCGCGCGTCACCAGCCCCACGGTCTGGCCGGGCGCC
>JAJYDD010000146.1 GCA_021777795.1 Pseudomonadota bacterium
CTGCCGGCGCGCGTGGCGGTGGCTTTGCAGGCGGCGGCCCGCGCCCGCCGCTGAAGCGGCGGCCCGCGCAAATTACGCCACGTTGCCCACCCCGTCGCCCTACCCTATAAGCCGCGCCGGCGGCGAGTACGCCGCGACAGAGGCAGCATGTCCTGGAACAACCAAGGCGGCCCGTGGCAATCGCGCGGTCAAGGACCCTGGGGCGGCGCCCCCGGCGGGGCGCCGAGCCCCAACGACATCGAAGACGCGATAAAGCGCCTGCAAAAGAATTTCAGCGGCCTGCCCGGCGGCTGGAGCGGCAAGGTCGTCATCGCGATCGTGCTGGCGCTCCTCATCGCCTGGCTCGGGCTCGGCACGTTCTACACCGTGCAGCCCAACGAGATCGCGCTCAACCTGGTGTTCGGCCGCTACACCGGCCGCACGCTGCCGGGCCTCAACACGAACTGGCCGTGGCCGGTCGGGCGCGTCATCAAGGTGCCGGTGCAGGACCAGCAGATCACCGAGGTCGGCTATCGTTCCGACGGCGGCGACGTGCCTTCAGAAAGCCTGATGCTGACGGGCGACAAGAACATCGTCCAGGTGCATTTCCGCGTGAACTGGCGCATCGACGCCGCTCACCCGGAATATTTCGTGTTCAACGTCTATGAGCCGCGCGCCACCGTCAAATCGGTGGCCGAGAGCATCATGCGCGAAGTGGTCGGGCAGAAGACCATCGACGGCATCCTCACCAGCGACCGGCGCGAGATGGAGCCCGACGCGCGCGACCGCATGCAGAAAGTGCTCGACAGCTACAAGGTGGGCGTGCGCGTCGAACAGGTGCAGTTGCAACTCGTCGATGCGCCGCCGCAAGTGGTCTCCGCCTATCGCGACGTCACCGCCGCCCAGCAGGACCAGCAGCGCGCGATCAACGACGCCGACAAATACGCCAACCAGGTCAAGCCCGAGGCTCAGGGCGACGCGGCGCGCATCATCGCCGAGGCCCAGGCCTATAAGCAACAGACCGTGCTCGACGCCAAGGGCCAGACGGCGCGCTACGATCAGGTTTACGAGCAATACAAGAAGGCGCCGCTGGTGACGCGCGAGCGCATGTATCTGGAGACGATGGAGAAGGTGCTGGGCGGCATGTCGAAGACGCTGCTCGACACCAAGGCGGGCTCCGCGCCCGTGCCCTATATCGCTGTCGAGCCGCCGGCGGGAGCTGCGAAATGAACCGCTACGGCTTGGGCTTTCTCATCGTCCTGGCGGTCGCTGCGCTGGTTGTCTACCAGTCTGTGTTCACCGTCGATCCGACGGAGCAGGCGCTGGTGCTGCGCTTCGGCCAGCCTGTCGGCGACGTCGTCAACGACTCCGGCCTGCATTTCAAGGCGCCGTTCGTCGATAACGTCATCTATATCGACAAGCGCCTGCTGGCGCTCGACGACGAGCGCCAGGAGGTGCTGGTGGCGGAGAACCAGCGGCTCGAAGTCGACGCCTTCGTGCGCTACCGCATCGTCGATCCGCTGCTGTTCTATCAATCGGTCGGCACAATTGGCGGCGCGGACGCGCAACTGGGCGGCATGCTCAATTCGGCGCTGCGGCGCACGCTGAGCGTCGCCTCGATACTCGACATCGTGCGCCTGAAGCGCGACGAGCTGATGGCCGACATCCGCGTCGAGCTGCACAAGGGCGCAGCGCGCTACGGCCTAGACATCGTCGATGTGCGCATCAAGCGCGCCGACCTGCCGGAGGAGAATTCGGAGGCCGTGTTCCAGCGCATGCAGGCCGAGCGCCAGCAGGCGGCGGCGCTGTTCCGCGCGGAGGGCGCGCGGCAGGCGCAGCAGATCCGCGCCGACGCTGACCGCGACGCGGCCGTGACGCGCGCCACCGCCAAACAGCAGTCCGAGCAGTTGCGCGGCGAGGGCGACGGCGAGCGCAACAAGATATTCGCCGCCGCCTATGGCCCGGACCCGGATTTCTTCGCCTTCTACCGCTCGATGCAGGCTTACGAGAACGCGCTGCCGAACTCCCGCGCGGTGATCGGGCCGACGAGCGACTTCTTCCGCTATTTCCAGTCGCCGACGCCGGCGCAGGCCGGCGAGACGGCGAAGGCTTCGCCTGCGCCCGCCGCCCCTGTGCCGCCCAAGTGACGGAGAACGCTTGAGATGCGGGATTTCGGCTCTGCGCTGGGGCTGATGCTGGCGATCGAGGGCCTGGCGATCGCCGCCTTCACCGAACCCATGCGCAAGCGGATGGCAGAGGTTTCGCGCGTCGAATCGCGGCGGCTGCGTTGGATCGGCATCGGCGCGGCGGCCATCGGCGTGGCCGTCGTCTGGGCGGTGCGGGGATTTATGCTGTGACGCGGATATTGCGCCAAGAACTCTGACGCGATCGCGCAGCCTTGTGATGAGCACCCGCAGGCGCCGCGAAATTACGCGGCCTCGCCTCGACAAAACCCGCTTCGGCCTGCACATTCGCGGCCAGAAGCCCCGAGACCCCCAACGGCAAAGGATGATTCGACCATGCGCGCAACCCTAGGCGGCGCCTTCGCGCTCGCGTTGATCGCCGGCCTCGCCGGCCCCCCTGCCCTCGCGCAGACCAAGCCGACCAACCTCGCCGATCTCGTCGCCCAAGTCGCCGACGCGGTGGTCAACATCTCCGCCACCCAGGTCATCGCGGACAAGGGCGGCGAAGCCGCGCCGGACCTGCCCAAGGGCACGCCGTTCGACGACATGTTCGAGCAATTTTTCAAGAACCACGGCATGAATGGCCCTCCGCGCCCGCGCCGCTCGTCTTCGCTCGGCTCCGGCTTCGTCATCGACCCCTCGGGCATCGTCATCACCAACAATCACGTCGTCGGCGACGCCAACGAAATCGTCGTCATCTTCACCGACGGCCGCCGGCTGAAGGCCAAGGTGATCGGCAAGGATCCGAAGGTCGACGTCGCCGTCTTGAAGGTGACGAGCGACAAGCCGTTCAAGACCGTCAAGTTCGGCGACAGTGACAAGATGCGCGTCGGCGACGGCGTGATGGCGGTCGGCAACCCGTTCGGCCTGGGCGAGACCGTAACCGCCGGCATCGTCTCGGCGCGCAACCGCAACATCGATTCCGGCCCCTACGACGACTTCCTGCAAACGGACGCCGCCATCAACAAGGGCAATTCCGGCGGCCCGCTGTTCAACTTGGCCGGCGAGGTCATCGGCATCAACACCGCCATCCTGTCGCCGAGCGGCGGCTCGATCGGCATCGGCTTCGCCACACCCTCCGATTCGGTCGAGCCGGTCATCGCCCAGCTTGAGAAATTCGGCGAGACGCGGCGCGGCTGGCTTGGCGTGCGCATCCAGCCGGTCGATGAGGCCATCGCCGACAGTCTGGGGCTGAAGCAGGCCGAGGGCGCGCTCGTCGCCGGGGTCGATCCCAAGGGGCCTGCCAAACCCGCCGGCATCGAAGCCGGCGACGTCATCATCAAGTTCGACGGCAAGCCGGTCAAGGAATCGCGCGACCTGCCGCGCATGGTCGCCTCTGAGGCCGTCGGTTCGAAGGCCGAAGTGACGGTGATGCGCAAGGGCAAGGAGATCACGCTCGACGTGAATCTTGGCCGTCTCGAAGACGGCGAGAAGCAGATGGCCAAGGCCGAGACGCCGGATTCCGAGGCCGCCAAGCCGGAGGCGACCACCAAGGCGCTCGGCCTCACGCTGTCGCCGCTCAACGACGATGCGCGCAAGACCTTCAAGCTCCGGGCAGGGCTCAAAGGCGTGCTGGTGACGGGCGTCGAGGCCAATTCGCCGGCCTCCGACAAGGGCCTGCGCCCCGGCGACGTCATCGAGGAAGTCAATCAGCAGGCGGTGGAGAAGCCGGCCGACGTCGCGACTCAGATCGCCGCGCTGAAGAAGCAGGGCAAGAAATCGGCGCTGCTGCTGGTCGGCAACGGCGCCGGCGACGTGCGCTTCGTCGCATTGGCGCTGAACTGAGCGATCACGGCTCTGTGATCGCCCTGCGGCGTAACGTGGAAACGGCGGCTGCGTAAGTCTTGTGCGGGGCGCGGAGCCTCGCGCATCTCTTACACGGGGTTTCCGATATGAAAGTCGCTCTTTCCGCCACGCTCGCCGGCTCTCTCGCACTGGCGTTCGCCAACGCGGCCTACGCGGGACCGGCCGCGGCGCAGCCAGGCGCTGACAAGTGCTATGGCGTTGCGCTCGCCGGCAAGAACGATTGCGCCGCCGGCCCCGGCACCACTTGCGCCGGCACCTCGACCATCGACTACAACCCGCATGCCTGGAAATATGTGGCGAAGGGCACCTGCGACAGCATCACGACCCCGAAGGGCCACGGTTCGCTGGTGCAGGGGTAATCAGTCGATCCGATAGATATCGAGCCCGGGCGCGCCGCCGATGCGCGTGAGCCCGGGTGCATCGAGCGTCGATACGCAACTCGCGTGGGCGTCGATCACATAGTTGAAATGGCGCCGCCAATCCCAGAACGCCGCCGACCAGGGTTTGTCGCGCAGATGCGCCGGCAGGCTGGCTTGGTCTGTCGCCGTGAGCCAGCGGGGGTTCATCGCCAGCGTCGGGCCGCCGTCGAGGGCGGAATCCGTCGGCGCCACCGGCTGCATCCCGGTCTGCGCGAACAGCACGTTCACGTAAGCGCGCCGATCGATGACGGCGAAGGTCATGAGATTGCCGAACATCTCGAAATCGGTGTCGCCGCTACAATGGTCCGGCGCGACGACCAGCGCCCGCGCGCCTGCCGGCAACGCCGCCAGCCCCGCCCGCACCGAAGCGGCGCGATCCTGAAACACCTCCCACGCCGGCGCGACCGCATAGAGCCGCGCCGCCGTCAGCGCCGTCGCCGCTAGCGCCGCTGGCAGGCCGAGCCCGGCGGGCGCCTTCAACGCGCTGACCGCGATCGCGAAATACCAGACGTAGACGGTGAGCCGCGCGTCGATGAGATTGGCCGCGCCGTGCGCCGGCGGCGCGAGCAACGCCACCAGCGCGAACCCCGCCAAGGCGAGCCGCGCCGGCGGCGCGACGGTCAGCCCACGCACCAGGGCGAGGGCGACCACGCCGACGAGCAAAATCAGCATCGGCAGGTCTGACGCCGTCGCCGAGGCGACGGGCGCCAGCAACATCGCCGATTTGGCGCCGCCGAGTTCATAAGTCGAAGGCATCGACGGGCGCAAAAGCACCAGCGCCAGCGGCAGCGCCTGGGCGAGCGCGGCCTCGGCCGCCCTCCAGGCGATGCGGCGCGGCGGCGCGCGCAGAGTCTCGACGCGCAGCAGTCCCCATAGCAGCGCGAAGGCGCCCCAGGCGATGAGATGGCAGAAGAACAGTGCGGCCCCGAACAGGTTCAGCAAGACGTAATTGCGCACCCGCAGCCGCTCGCCGAGACGCAGCGTGAAGTTGAGGCCGATGAGATCAAGGCCCATGCCGAGCGCGAAATTGAGGAGGCCGCCGGAAGTCGCGAGGTTGTAGCTCAACAGCGGGATAAGAAAGATCGTCGGCGAGGGCCGCGCGAACAGCCGCCGGTGCAGCGCCCACGCCCCGCCGGCTGGCAGCGCCATCGCCAGCACCAGCGCTAGCCGCACGACGCTCTGGGCCGAGAGCAGCGGCGCCAACGTGAGATAAAGCGCATCGAGCCCGAGATTCGGGATCAGCCCGAAATAGACGCGATAAAGCCCGCGCAGGGGATCGCCGGGGGCCATGTGATAGAGCGTCAACCGGGCCCAATGGTTGATGAGGTCGTTCCCGCGCGGGATCGGCCACAGCGCCGCCGGCGCCGCCGAGAGCGCCACCAGCGTGGCGTAAGCGGCTCCCGCCGTGTGGGGCGCGGCATCGTCGAAGGCTCTCGCGCGCGCCATTTCGATTGAGGTCATCGGCCGATCCGCCAAAAGACGCGCAAGGTTTACGCCGGAGCGGGTAAAGAAAGGGTCTTACGAGGGCGAAGACGGGGACGTCACGCCGCCTGGCCGAACGCCTCGCTCTTGACGCCGCCCACATGCGGCCGGCCGAAATAATAGCCTTGAAATAGTCGAATGCCCGTCGCCGCCAGGGTCTTGAACTCCGCCTCGGTCTCCACGCCTTCCGCAAGAACCTGAATCCCCAAATCGGCGGCGATATTCGTCAAGCCCCTCACGATCGCCTGTCGCGGCTGGCTGTCGTCGACGCCCCTTAGAACCTCCATGTCGATCTTGATGAGATCCGGCTGAAATTTGGCGAGCAGCCCGAGGCCGGCGTATCCCGCTCCGAAATCATCCAGCGCGGTCAAGAAGCCGAATTCGCGATAGGCGGCGATGATCCGGCCAATATGATCGGCATCCCGCATGGGTTCGTTTTCGGTGAATTCGAACATGAGGCGCGAGCGGTCAAAGCCGGTGCGATTGGCGGCGGCGAGCGTCGCGCGGATACAGGCCGAGGGCTCATAGACCGCGTTGGGCATGAAATTGATCGATAGCGTAAGATCCGTGCGATCGAACCGTTCGGCCGCCTTTTCGATCGCCTTTATGCGGCAGAGTTGATCGAACTTGTAACGGTTCGTCACCGTGACGCGCGAGAGAATCGACGACGCCGGCGCGCCGTCGAGGCCGCGCACCAGCGCCTCATAGCCCCAGACGCGCTGCCGGGCCGCGTCGACTATCGGCTGGAAGGCTATCTCGAAATCGAACCCCAACGGCTCGTCGTCGCCGCATCCAAGACATTTCGTCATCGCCGCTCCTTCTGACCCATCTTGCAAGGGGCAGAGCGATTGAACCTGCGGCAGAATTGCCGCCCAAGCTTGCAAATCGATTAAGGACTTCCCCGCAAAAAAAACGACGTGACGCCGTTTACACAACCGGAACAATTTCAAGCGAGGTGCGGCCGGCTAGCCGATCGGGATCTCCACCAGCGTCGGCCCGTCGCGCTTGACCGCCTCGGCGAAGGCCGCCAGCACCGCCTCCCTTGTGTCCGCATGAGCGTAGGGCGCGCCCATCGATTTCGCCAGCGCCGCGAAATCTATGGCCGGATCGACCGTCTCCATGCCGACGAAGCGGCCGGCCTTGGCGTTGGCGTAGCCGAGCGAACGGGCGATGTTCTGCAACACGCCGTAGCGGCGGTTATTAAAGACGACGAAGATCACCTTGGCCCGGTGATGCGCGGCGCTCCACAAAGCCTGCGGCGAATACATCGCCCCGCCGTCGCCAACCAGCGACACCACCCAGCCCTTGGTCGCCAGCGCAGCGCCGACCGCCGCCGGCATATTGCAGCCGAGCACGCCGCCGCGGGCGAAGAAATAGCGGCCGGGCCGCGTCCGCATCAGTTCCTGCACCGCGCCGAAGGTGGCGGCGGAATCATTGGCGATCAGCGCCCCTTCCGGCGCGCCGTCCAGCGCGGCGAGCACGGCGGCGTCGGCGCTCAGCGGAATATGGGTCTCGGCGAGGATGCGCGCCCGCAGCGCGTCGTCCGCCTGCGCGCGGCGCGACGCCAGGCCGGCGAGCCGCGCCGCGACGAATTCATGCCGCCCATGCGCGCGCAAAGTGTGCGCCGCCTCGGCCAGCGTCGCGCTGATGTCGCCGACCAGCGCCATGTCGGCGTGGTGCTCGCGCCCGAAGGCTTCCGCGTTGTCGGCGACATGCAGGAAGGCGACGCCGTCCGGCACCGGCCGCTCCTCGCGATAGGGATATGCGACGAAGGCGCGCCCGCCGACCAGCACGATCGCCTGCGCATCCTTGAAGCGCGCCCGCATCCAGGCGAAATCCGGCTTCATCACCCCTGCCCAGCAGGGATGATCGGACGGAAAGGCCGAGCGCGAGGTGAGTTGCGCGCCCAGCACCGGAAAGCCAGCGCTCTCGGCGAAGGCGACCAGACCACGGCTGGCGTGGGCCGGAAGATCGTCGCCGAGCAGCACGAACACCCTCTCGGGGTCCAACTCCGCCAGCCGCTCCCCAAGCCGGCGCGCGTCCGGTGAGGCGCCGAGGCGCGGCGGCGCCGAGGCCGGCGGGATCGGCCCCGCGACCTCCTGATCCAGCACATCCATCGGCAGCGATAGGAACACCGGGCCGCAGGGCGGCGTGCGGGCGATGGCGAAGGCGCGCCGCAAAGCCTGCCCGACATCCTCGCCGCGCCGCACTTCCTTGGCCCATTTGGCGACGGGCGCGGCGAGCCCGACCAGATCGCCGGAGAGCCAGGGTTCGCTCATCAGGTGGCGGGTGTCCTGCTGGCCGGCGGTAACGACGAGCGGCGTCTCGCTCGCCTTGGAGGCGACCAGCACGCCCATCGCATTGCCGAGCCCGCCCATCGCGTGCAGATTGACGAAGCCGACCTTGCCGGAAGCCAGCGCCCAGCCATCGGCCATGCCGACGGCGGTCGCCTCCTGGAGGCCGAGGACATAGGTGAGATCGGGCGCATCGACCAGCGCATCCATCAGCGGCATCTCGGTCGAGCCGGGGTTGCCGAAAATATGGGTGACGCCTTCGTCGCGCAGGATGTCGATGAGAATGTCGCGGGCAAGCGGCATGGGGGCCTCCTTGCCCGCGAGCCTTGAGCCTAAATGGGCGGCCGCGCAAGACGCGCAAGGATAGTCAGGCCGGGGACAGGTCGGGGTCGGGTGATTTCAACGGGATGGGCGGTAGGTCGTGGCCGTAGGGGTGAGCGAGGGCGGACGAGCGAATTTGTCATTTGCGGGCGTGTCACCGTAATCCAAGCCGATGCCTTCATAACTGCTCGACTAGATAAGTGGCGGAAATTGCGGTACCGCGAACGTTAAAACTCTGTTTTATTTTAGCTTTGAAACTACAGCCACAAACATCCCGTTATGCCACTCACTGCTAGGCCCGTGTATTGTAGGCAAATTATGCTTACTAGTCGGATCCGTCTTGATTCGAACTTCAATTGAATTATTTATAGTACAGTTTGCTTCGCGCAACCCTCTAAACGTGTAATTGCTCAGGTCCCTGTGGTGTTTCTCAAGCGG
>JAJYDD010000147.1 GCA_021777795.1 Pseudomonadota bacterium
GTCGCTCAGCCAATGCACGCCTTCCAAAAGACAACGCAGCACCTCGCGTCACGAGGCGTTCATGAACAGCGCCATGGCGATCACGTAGTAAACAACCAAATGCGCGGGCAGTTCGCGTTCGCGCTGGCTCGTCTTGCCCGTCTGCGCCAGAACCTGACGGACCTGGGAAAGCGGAAATGTTCGGGCAATGACCCCAACCGACACGAAATCCGCGATCCGACCGCCCGCTCCAACTCTCCCCGCCCCACGAGCCATGAATCCCACTCCCGAATCGGAAGCATCGACTAATGTCTCGGTTCATAAATCATTAACCTAATGGCTACCTGAACCGTATTGGGTCTAACCCGCGAGCGCCGCCGCATCGGCGCGGATGCGGTCGATCATGGCGCGCACGCCGTTGGAGCGCTGCGGGGTCAAATGCTGTTCCAAGCCGAACTCGCGAAACACGCCGTGGGCGTCGATGGCGAGCGCTTCGGCGGGTTTCTTGCCGTCGTAAAGCGCCAGGGCGAGGGCGACGAGGCCTTTGACGAGATGGGAATCGCTGTCGCCGCGAATGCGCAGCGCGCCGTCGGCGAGACCGTCCTCGATCCATACCTGACTGACGCAGCCGCGCACCTTGTTGGCGTCGGTGCGCGCGTCCTCAGGGAAAGGCGGCAACTCGCGGCCGAGTTCGATCACGTAGCGGTAACGATCTTCCCAGTCGTCGAGCAGGGCGAAATCGTCGCGAATGGCGTCAAGAGTGCGCAGCGGAGCCTCCGGCATGAACCCAGGCTCTAAGATAGGCCGGCCGCCCCCCCGCGCCTACCCGCGCCGCTCCCCTTTTCGCGGAATGCGCGCCGGGCCGAACCAGGGCTCGGCGAGATCGGCTTGCGTCAGCGTGCCGGAGCGCGGCGTCGCCCTCGCGGGCGTCGGCTCGCGACGGGGCGCAGCGACGGGCGCCGGTGCGGCGCGCTCAACAAAACTTGCCGCCGCGACCGCGCAGCCCGCCGCGCGCCATTGCGCGCGCAAGCCCGAATCGCCCGCCAACCGCGCATTGGCCGCGCTGGCGCACAGGTTCGCAGTCGAAGCCGCCTCGTCGGAACGGAGCGCCTGACCGAACATGGCGAAATATACCGCCCCGAGCCCGATCGCCGATTTGAACAGAAAGCCCATTTCGTCAGCCTCTCGCATCCCCACTTGACGCAAAGCTAGCCGCGCCGCGTGAAAGTCGGATCGAGAAAAGCGCGAAAAACCTAGGCATCGCGTTCACTCTGCGTAAACTGACAGTTTCGCGCGCGTTAGCGCAACGGAAACCATGTGGCCGGCGATCGCAAGGACAGGCGGCGCGTCGCGCGCATTCTCTGCTTCTCGTTTAGGCGGCGCTTAACATCGGCAGGCGATGATCCCGAACGAGGCGCAGCGCCTGAAGCGTCGGAGTCGTTGAGTCCCGTGTATCTGGCAAAGACAGCACTCTTGGCGGGAGCGAGCCTTGCGCGCGCTAGCGCCCTCCTTCTGGCCGGAGCGGCGGGCTTCGCCGCCCTTTCCGCGCCGGCGGCGGTCGGGCACTCCAAATGGGCCTCCGGCTTCTCGCTGGCCGCAGCCCTTGGCGCCGTCTTCGCCGTTCGTCGGCCCCGCGGCGAGCCAGAGCCGGAAGCGCCGCCCGAAGGCATGAAGTCGCCAGCGGCGGAATTCGCGGCGCGCCACCGCGTCGACGGTCGGGTGACGGCGATCGAGGGCGACGGTTGGAGCCCCCTTGCCACCGACCGCGCGGCGCTCGCCGGCTACGGATTGATCGACCTCATGCACGAGGATGACCGGGGGCGTTTTCTGGCGCAGTTGAGCGCCGTCGCCGGCGACGGGCTGGCGCGCGCCGACGTGCTGCGATTGCGGCGCGGCTCGGAAGGATATGGATTTTTCGAGGCGACGACCGGGCGCGCCAGTTCGGCGGGCGGGCTTTTCTCGTCTTTCCGAGAGGCGCATGCCGCGCCCGACCTCGCCTCGGAGCTCGAAACCGCGCGCGAGGAGGCGCGGCTTGAAAGGTCGCTGAAGGACCGCCTGCTCGCCAATATGAGCCACGAGCTGCGCACGCCGCTCAACGCCATTCTCGGCTTTTCCGAGATCCTCGGCGATCCCACGCTCGCGCCCGCCGACGCGGAGAAGCGCTTCGAATATGCGCGCATCATCCACTCTTCCGCCGATCATTTGCTGTCGGTGGTCAATCTCGTGCTCGATATGTCGAGGATCGAGGCGGGCAAGTTCGCGATTCTGCCGGAGCCGCTGGAGCTTGCGCCGCTGATCCGCGAGTGCTGCGACATGCTGCGCCTGCGGGCCAACCGCGGCGCGGTCGAAATTGTCGTCGCGCCGATGGCGGAGGGCCTGGAAATCGTCGCCGACAAGGGCGCCTGCCGGCAAATCATCGTCAATCTGTTATCGAACGCGGTCAAGTTCACGCCGCCGGGCGGCCGGGTGATCGTCGAGGCGAGGATCGAGGACGACGTGGCGCGCCTTTCCGTCGCCGACACCGGCATCGGCATCAAGGCTGATGACCTGCCGCGGATCGGCGACCCTTTCTTTCAGGTCAAGTCCGGCTATGATCGCAGCTTCGAGGGCGCGGGCCTCGGCCTTTCGCTGGTCCGAGGCCTTGTCGGCCTGCATGATGGATCGCTGCTTCTGGAATCGGCTTTCGGCGTCGGCACACGGGTCACCGCCTTGCTGCCGCTGGACATTCGCCCGACCGCGCGGCGCGTCGTCTCCGCGCGGCTGGACACCATCCCAGAATTGACCCTGCCGGCGCTCGCCACGAGCGACGCGACGGCGCAGGAGAAACGTATTGCCTGACGCTGCGGACCGTATTGGTTGGGACCCCAGGATTCGATCGGAGCCCAAAGCTCGATCGGAGTCCAGGACTCGATCGGAGTCTAAGACTCGATCGGAGCCGAAATCCCAAAAACGCGCCAGGTCCGGCTGGATGGTCGCCTGGGCGCCCCGGAAGAAGAGCACGATCGCCGGCGCAGCCCTGGCGGCGATGATGATCGGCATCGTCGTCAACGCCTTGGCGTTGCAGCACGGCCGTCGCTTGGCGCTGGCGCCGGTCCCGGCGGTCGTGGCCGCCGTCAAGCCGAAGGTGGCGGTCGTCGCGCCCGTCGTGCGGCTACCCGCCGTCGCCGAGGAAGCGCCGACGCCTGAGCCGCGCCCAGCGGCGACGACTCTGGCGCTCGCCCGCGCGCCGAAATCCGACGACGCGATCGCCGATTTTTTGCGCACGCAGGCGCCTGACAAGCGCCGTCTGACGCTCGCGGCACAGGAGGCGCTGGCCAGGCTCGGATTCTCGGTCAGGGCGACGGGAACGCTCGATTCGCGCACTCGCGGCGCATTGCTCGAATTCGAGAAATCGCGCCATATGGCCGCTTCAACCGAAATTTCCGCCAAGCTGGTGCGCGCGCTCAAAGCCGCGGCGCGCTGAGCCTTGCGCCTGCGATCCGACATCTGGGTCTCGGCTTATATGCGCACGGTCGAAGTCGGCGGCGGCTTCGCAACATTGCGGCGGCGCGGCGCGGCCGAGGCGGGCGCCGTATTTGTCGTGCTCGACCGGCTCGATGGCCGCTGCGCGCTGTTCGCGCCGGGCCCCAGCGACGAGGCGCTCGGCGAGCGCCGGTTCCTGCGCGCCCATAAGGCCGAATGGGTCGATTCCGCCGAAGTTTCGGCGCGGCTGGAGCGCGAGGTCAAGCGCGATCCCGACCTGTGGATCGTCGACGTCGAGCGCCGCGACGGGATCCACGGGCTCGACCTCGTCGGCGCTTGAGCCTTATTCGTCGTCGGAAGCGTCACTCGAAGACGTTGGCGCGCGGTCTATGTCGCCTGCGGGCGGCAGAACCGGCGCGACGAGCCGCGTCTCCTCCTGTCCGACCGCTGCGGGGAAGGCGAAATTCGGCCCATGAAGATCGACGGGGCTGGCCGCGAAAGCCGGCGCCGCGTGGCGGGCGCGGGAGACGTCCATCGGTTCCTCGACGTCGGGCGCCGGCGGCAGGCCGTCGGGGCGGGCTGGCGGCGGCAGCAGATCTTGCGCCGGTCTCGGACCGCAATAGCGCCGCAGGCCGGTGTTGGTGCGCCCGTGCATGGCCAGATCGAGATGGAAGTGGTTGTAGTGGAAGGGATCGGCGCCCGGCGCGAGCACGGTGGTGAAAACGCCGCAGGCGCCGGCTTGCGCCTCGCGCAGGAACGCCGCCTCCTGGGTGTCGGCGCGCTTCCAATCGCGCACGATCGAGATTTTGCGCCCGTCCGCGAGTTCGAAGCCGGAGACGTCGACGGCGTTGCCGAAAGCGTGTTCGGACAGGCGTCGGCCCGCCATATTGTCGATGCTGCGGCAGGAATAGGCGCCGAACACGTCGAGCTGGCTGACCGCAACGCCGAATCGCGCCATTGCGGCAGGTTGCACGACCGAATCGAGCCAGTCGTTGAGCGCGGCGACCATCGGGCAATCGATCACCACCGCCTTGTCGAGCGGGATCGCCCCGTCCTTCAAAGCCGAAACGCGCAAGGGATGCTCCATGCCGCAGGTTCCGGGACCGTCGATGGGCGAGAGTTCGCGGAGGGTGGCGGACGCGCGGATACGCCCCTCAGCGAGGCAGACTTTTTCCGCCTGGCCGCGCCAGGCCGCGCGCTCCTCGCGCTGAAACAGGCCGCAACCCGACAGGGTAAGCAGGAGGACGCCGAGGGTGACAACTGGCCGAACGCAACGCGCCATCTGTTCAAGTTGCGATTGTTTTGTAAAGGAATGCTGAACCCTTCGCGTCATTTTTGGGCCGCTATCGCCCATTACCGCCGGTCTTGGCGGAACTCGGGCGGGACGGCGGATGAAGGGTGGCGGACGGCGCTTCGGCCTATGGGCGCTCGCCCTGGTCTGGCTTTACGCGAGCGCGGCCTGGGCGCATCCGCATGTCTGGGTGACGGTGCGCAGCCACGTCGAATTCACGCCCGAAGGTAAGGTCGAGGCCATCGTCCATGACTGGGTGTTTGACGAGATGTATTCGGCCTTCGCGACCCAGGGCCTCGCGCCCAAGGGGCAATTGGTGACGCGCGCCATCTTCGCCCCGCTGGCGCGCGAGAATGCTGGTAGCCTCGCCGAACTCGGCTATTACACAACGCTCAGGATCGACGGGAAGACGATGGAATTCGCGCCGGTGACCGAATATTGGATGGAGGAGCGGTCCGACCATCTCGTGGCTTTCCATGTCCGGCTCGATCTAAAGACGCCGACGCCGATCCATCGCTTCGGCTCGCTCCTGGTCGCCGATCCCGAGTTCTACATCGACTTCGAATTCGACAATCCGCCGCAGGGCGTCGTGCTCGACCACGCCCCGCCCGGCTGCTCGGATTCGCTGACCAAGCCCAAGCCGCTCGACAGCGGCGACAAGCAGAAACTCAGCGAATCCTTCTTCACCAATCTCGCGCCGGGGGCCAATTTCGGCTTCAAGATGGCGAGCCGGGTGATCCTGGCGTGTCCGTGAGGCGGGGGGCGCTAGCGGTCGCGGCAGCGCTCTGGCCGGCGCCAGCCTTTGCGGGGGCGATGCGTCGCCCGTTCGAGGTCGGCGGCGGCGAAGGCGGCGGCGGCTATGGCGGCTGGACCGGCTGGCTGCTCCAGGCCCAATCGAACCTGACGCATCTGATGGCGCGCGACCTGCACGAAATCCCGCACAGTCATGCGGCGTTCGCCGCGCTAATGGGCGCCGGTTTCGTTTACGGCGTCGCCCACGCCGCCGGTCCCGGCCACGGCAAGGCGGTGATCGCTTCCTACATGATGGCCAATGATTCGGCGCTGCGGCGCGGCATCGTGCTGGCGTTGTTGGCCGCCATCCTGCAAGGAGCGGCGGCGGTCGCCATCGTCGGCGTCGCCGCGATCCTGCTCAACGCCACAGCCGAGCGCATGAACGCGATCGCCGACGCCTTGGCGAGCGCAAGCTATCTCGGCGTCGCCGCTATCGGGGCCTGGCTGGTCTGGAAGAAGGGGTTCGCGCTGGCGCGAGCGGCGCGCGCCTTTTTCGCCCGCCGCGAGGCGGTGGCGGCGGGCGCCCTATTCGCCGGCGCGCCCTGGGCTTCGGCGACGGCGTTTCCCGGCCCCGGCGGATTCCGCGCCGGCGCGCCCGGCGCGCTTGAGGCCGTCGAGGGCGACAATTGCGGCCATCTCCATGCGCCTGATCCACGGGCGCTCGGCGCCGGGTTTTCCTGGCGGGCGGCGCTTTCGACCGTCGCGGCGGCCGGGGCGCGGCCATGCTCGGGCTCGCTGTTGATCCTGGTGTTCGCGCTCGCCCAGGGGCTGTTCGTCGTCGGCGTCGCAGCGGTGGCGGCAGTGTCGTTGGGCACGGCGATCACCACCGGCGCGCTCGCCTCGCTGGCGGTGTTCGCCAAGGGGCTGGCGGTGAGGTTCGTCGCCGGCGAGGACACGCGGGTCGCGCTGGTGGCGCGCTTTTGCGAGCTTGCGGCGGCGCTGGCGGTGCTGGCGTTTGGGCTGGCGCTGTTCTTCGCCACGCGCGGCCTGTGATGGCGCTGGGGCGCGCGCGAGTGTAGAGACCGCACATGCATTTCTGGCTCGACGTCGCCGCCTTCGCCTTAAAGGCCCTCATTCTGGTGCTCGCGGTCGCTGCGGTCGCATTTCTCGTCGCGCGGGCGGCGCGCGGCAGCCACGAGGAGCCCGACGAGATCGAGATGGAGCGGCTCGATGCGCGCTGGCGCGCGCGCGACGCCCGCCTGGGCGCGCAGTTCCTCAACAAGAAGCAGCGCAAGGCGCATCTGAAGGCGGCCAAAAAGGCCGCCAAGGCCGCCGCGCCCGAAGCGCGCGTCTTCGTGCTCGATTTCAAGGGCGACGTGCTCGCTTCCGCCGTCAACCGGCTGGCGCGCGAGATCGACGCGGTGCTGTCGCTCGCCCGCCCCGAGAGCGACGAGGTGGTGCTGCGGCTCGAAAGCCCCGGCGGCACAGTGACCGGCTATGGCCTAGCGGCGGCGCGGCTGCAACGGTTGCGCGCGGCGCGGGTGAAGCTGACGGTCTGCGTCGATCAGGTGGCCGCGAGCGGCGGCTACATGATGGCGGCGGTCGCCGACCGCGTCGTCGCCGCGCCTTTCGCGATGATCGGCTCCATCGGAGTCGTCGCCCAGATCCCCAATTTCAACCGCGTCTTGAAGAAGAACGACATCGACGTCGAGGTGATGACGTCGGGCGAGTTCAAGCGCAGCGTTTCGCTGTTCGGCGAGATCACGCCCTCAGGGCGTGAGCATTTCCAGGGCAAGCTCGAAGAGACGCACGACGCCTTCAAGCGCATGATCGCGGAACTGCGCCCGAGCGTGGCGATCGGCGAAGTCGGCAACGGCGATGTCTGGCTCGCCCGCGACGCCGTGGCGCTCGGCCTCGTCGACGAGATTTGCGTCAGCGACGAATATCTCTATCGCCAACGTGGTCGGGCGGCGATTTATCTCATCAAGAGCCATGAGAACAAACCGATGTTGCGTCAATGGCTTGACCGGCTCGGCTTGGCGGCGCGCGCCTATCTGGCGCGCATGGGGCTGTGAGGCTTTGGCCGATATCGAGGCCGCTGCCGGGATGCTGAACCCGTAACCGGCTTTCGGCGCCCTCGCCCCTGTGCTACGGAGGCCGCGAACGCCGGGCGCACGGGGGCGGAAGCGGAAGTGATGGCGGAACGCAAGTCACGATTCGAATACGAGGAACTGCTGGCCTGCGGGCGCGGGGAATTGTTCGGCGCGGGCAACGCCCAGTTGCCGCTGCCGCCGATGCTGATGTTCGACAGGATCTCGGAGATCGCCGAGACCGGCGGCGTACACGGCAAGGGCGTCGTGCGGGCGGAGTTCGAGATCAACCCCGACCTCTGGTTTTTCGGCTGTCATTTCAAGGGCGATCCGGTCATGCCGGGCTGTCTCGGCCTCGACGCGCTCTGGCAGATGACCGGCTTTTTCCTAGGCTGGCTCGGTCTGCCCGGCCGCGGGCGCGCACTCGGCGTCGGCGAGGTCAAGTTCACCGATATGGTGGTGCCCACCGTCAAGAAGATCATCTACGGCGTCGACATCAAGCGCATCTTCCGGGGCAAGCTTAATCTGGCCATCGCCGACGGCTGGCTGGAGTCCGACGGCAAGCGCATCTATGAGGTCGCCAACATGCGCGTCGGCCTGTTCGGCGCGACGGCGGGCGGCGCCTGAGCGCGGCCTTTTCTTGGAGGTATCCATGACCCGCGTCGTCGTCACCGGCATGGGAATCGTTTCGTCTATCGGCGCCAACGCCCAGGAAGTTCTGGCGAGCCTGCATTCGGCGCGCTCCGGGATCAGCCGCGCCGAAAAATATGCTGAACTCGGCTTCCGCAGCCAGGTGCAGGGCGCCCCAACGCTCGATCCCGAGGGCGTCGTCGATCGTCGTGCGCTGCGCTTCGAGGGCGGCGGCGCCGCCTGGAACCATGTCGCGATGGATCAGGCGATTCGCGACAGCGGGCTGGAGGCGAACGAGGTTTCTCACGAGCGCACCGGCATCGTCATGGGCTCGGGCGGTCCCTCGACGCGGTCTATCGTCGAAGCCGCCGACATTGCGCGCGCGAAGGGGCCGAAGCGAGTCGGCCCCTACGCCGTGCCAAAGTCCATGTCCTCGACGGCGAGCGCGACGCTTTCGACCTGGTTCAAGATCAAGGGCGTGAGCTATTCCATCTCCTCGGCCTGCGCGACCTCGAACCATTGCATCGGCGCGGCCTACGAGCACATTCTCTACGGCAAGCAGGATGTGATGTTCGCCGGCGGCTGCGAGGAACTCGACTGGACTTTGTCGGTGCTGTTCGACGCGATGGGGGCGATGTCGTCGCGTTACAACGAGACACCGGAAAAGGCCTCGCGCGCCTATGACAAGAATCGCGACGGCTTCGTCA
>JAJYDD010000148.1 GCA_021777795.1 Pseudomonadota bacterium
GCCCGCCGCCGCCTTCTCCTGCAACGCCGTGCCGGTCCATTCGTAGGCAAAGCCGTTGGGCAGCGTCGAGGCGGAGACCCGCTCCATTGCGGTCAGCGCCTCGCCGGAACTGGCGCCGGGGCGCGCCGCGCCATTGATCTGCGCGGCGCGGAAGCCGTTGTAGCGCGTCAGCAGGTTCGGCCCCTGCACGATCTTGGGCTCGCCCAGCACGCGGACCGGGACCATCGCGCCGCTCGACGAGCGCGTGTAGACGTCGAATATGTCGTCGATCTCGCTGCGATAGGGCGCATCGGCCTGGAGGTTGACCTGCCAGACGCGGCCGAACAGGTTGAACTGGTTGACATAGAGCCGCCCGATCGTCGCCTGCAAGGCGGCGAAAATGTCGGAGACGGCGACGCCGAGCACCTGCGCCTTGTTGCGGTAGACGTCGAGATAAACCTGCGGCGTGTTGGCGGCGAAGGTGGTGAACACGCCGCCCAACTCCGGCTGGCTGTTGGCGGCGACCAGCACCGCGCGTGAGACGGCGGCGATGTCGCTGGGCTTCTGCCCCTGCAAGGCCTCCAGCATATATTGGAAGCCGCCGGTCGAGCCGAGGCCGAGGATCGGCGGCAGGTTGAACGGGAAAGCTACGGCCTGGTTGATCGCGGCGAGCTTTGGCCGCAGTTGCGCGACGATGGCGGAAGCCGACATCGACGCCGCGCCGCGCTGCGCATAGGGCGCGAGCTGGACGACGAAGAACGCCTGATTGGGCGAGGTCACGCCGTCGAGGAAATCGAAGCCGACGACCGACAGCACGCCGGCGACGCCAGGCACGCTCTTGATGACATCTTCCGCCTGCGCCACCGCCGCCCCGGTGCGGTTGAGCGAGGCGCCCTCGGGCAGCCGCATCGCCGCGAACAGCGCGCCCTGATCCTCCTCCGGCAGGAAGCTTTGCGGCGTGAGGCCGAACAGATAGCCCGCCAGCGCGAGCGCCGCGACGACGGCCACGACGCCGAGGATCGAGACCCGCAGCAGCCGGTTGACCAACCAGCCATAGCCGTCGCGCGCGCCGTCGATTCCCTTGAGCACATAGCGCAGCGGACCGCGGCTCGGCGGCCCGCGCTTGACCAGGATGGAGCACAGAGCCGGGCTCAACGTCAGCGCGTTGAGGGCGGAAATCAGCATCGAGATCGACACTGCGACCGCGAATTGGCGGAACAACTGGCCGCTGATGCCCGGAATGAAGGCGACGGGCACGAACACCGACAGCAGCACCAGCGTGATGGCGATGATCGGCGCGGTGATCTCGCCCATCGCCTTCTTGGTCGCCTGTGGAATCGTTAGTTCCGGATGTTCCTCAACGACGCGCTCGACGTTCTCGATGACGACGATGGCGTCATCGACGACGATGCCGATCGCCAGCACCAGCGCCAGCAGCGAAACGGTGTTGGCGGAATAGCCGATGACGAGCAGCCCCGCGAAGGCGCCGATGATCGACACCGGCACCGCGATCAGCGGAATCAGCGTCGTGCGCAGCTTTCCCAGGAACAGGAACACGACGATGCCGACCAGCACGAAGGCTTCCAGCAGCGTGCGGATCACCTCCTCGATCGTCGCCTTGACGAAAACCGTGGTGTCGAAGAACACGGAATAAGTGAGATCGTTGGGGAAGCGCTTGGCGAGCGTCTGCATCGTGTCGCGCACCGCCTTGGTGACATCGACGGCGTTGGCGCCGGGCGATTGATAGATGCCGATCGCCGCCGTCGGCGCGCCGTTGAAGCGCGAATAGCGGTCGGAGGAATTGGCGCCGAGTTGCACCCGCGCGACATCGCGGATACGCACCAGCGAGCCGTCCGAATTGGTCTTCAGCACGATGTTGGAGAATTCATCGGCGCTGTCGAGCCGGCCCGTCGTCTTGACGGTGAACTCGCTGCGCTGGTCCTTGGCGACCGGCGCGCCGCCGATGACGCCGAGCGCGGCCGGGACGTTCTGCGACTTGATCGCCGCCGCGACATCGGCCGGCGTCAGGCTGAAGGCGGCGAGCTTTGCCGGATCGAGCCAGACGCGCAGCGAATAATCGAGCGGCCCGAACAAGGTCGCCTGGCCGACGCCCTTGATGCGCGACAGCGCGTCGAGCACGTTGATGGTCGCGTAATTGGACAGAAAAAGCTGGTCGTAGCTCTTGTTGGGCGAATAGAGCGTCAGCACCTCGAGCAGCGCCGCCGATTTCTTGCGGATCGACAGGCCCTGCTCGGTGACGGTGGAGGGCAGTTGCGCCTCGGCGAGCGTCGCCCGGTTCTGTACGTTGACGGTGTCGATGTCGGGATTGGTGCCAAGGGCGAAGGTGACGTTGAGCGTATAGGTGCCGTCGGCGCCGCTGGTCGATTGATAATAGATCGCGTTATCGACGCCGTTGACCTGCGCCTCGATGGGTTGGGCGATGGTGGTCTCGACGAGTTCGGCGTCGGCGCCGGGATAATTGGCCGTCAGCGTCACCTGCGGCGGCACGATGTCGGGGAATTGCGCGACCGGAATCGACAGGATCGCCAAAAGGCCGGCGAGCGTGATGACGATGGAGATGACGAAGGCGAGCCGCGGCCGGTCGACGAAGACGTCCGAGATCACTTCAGCGCCCCCGCATCGCCGCTGACGTCGGTGGGATTGACGACCTCGCCGGGGCGCACCTTCTGGATGCCGTCGACGATCACCTTTTCGCCCGCCTTCAGGCCGGAAGCGATGGCGATCTCCGTTTCGACCGCCTCGCCGGTCTGCACCCGCCGCACCTCCACCTTCTTGTCGGGGCCCACGACCAGCACGTAGACGCCGATCTGGTCGAGTTGCAGCGCCGAGCGCGGAATGACGAGCCGCTGCTGCGGCGCGCCCTCCTCGACCTTGACGGTGACGAAGGCGCCATCGACCAGCGCGTGCTTGGGGTTGGGGAAGGTGGCGCGCACGGGCAGCGAATCGGTCTGCTGATCGACCTGGTTGGAGACGAAGCTCCAATCGCCGACCTGGTCATAGGGCTTGCCGTTGGCCAGCGTCGCGCGCACCTTGATGTCCACGCCATGCGCGACCTCGCCCTTATGCTTGGCGGAGAGATCGGCGATCTGGCGCATACTGACGGGAAACTGGACATAGATCGGATCGTCGCTGACGACGGTGGCGAGCACCCCGGTCGCTGCGTTGACGAGATTGCCGAGCGTGACCGCGGTGAAGCCGATGCGGCCATCGATCGGCGAGGTGATGTCGGTGTAGCCGAGGTTCTCGTTGGCGATGTCGAGCGCGGCCTGATTTTGCAGCACGCCCGCCTTGGCGCTTTCGAGCGTGGCGCGGGTCTGGTCGACACTGGCCTGGGTGCCGGCGGAGGATTTCACCAACTGGGCGGCGCGGTCGTAGGCGAGTTGGGCGTTGACCTCGACGGCCTTGGCGGAGGCGAGATTGGCCTCAGCCTGCTCGACGGCGGCCTTATATTGGGTCTTCTCGATCTGATAGAGAAGCTGGCCGGTTTTGACCGTCTGCCCGTCGGTGTAGGCGATCTTGGTCAGAAATCCTTCGACGCGCGCCCGCGCCTGAAAAATCTGCACCGCCTTGACACGGCCGATGAACGCCAACGACGGTGTGACGCCTCGGCTCTCCACGGCGACGACGCCCACCCCAGGCGGCGGCGTCGGCGGGGCAGGGCTCGTCACGGCCGTCGGCTTGCAAGCGGTCAAGGCGGCGCAGGCGGACAGCAGCGCCAGACCGCGCAAAGCAAACTTCATGGCCCCACCCCCGGCGAAGAGACCCTCGACATCTATATCGCCGCCGCGTCGGTTTGGCCAAGGCTCAGGCCATCACGAATCCGACAGCCGCGACCGACGCCCTGTTTGCGCAGCTTAGAGACTCGCCCAGCGCCTCGCAATCGCCGTCGCCAGCCTAGCCGCTCGGCCGGCGCGAGACCAGCAGCCGGGCCTTGTTTGTCTGCACGGTCTCGCCCTTCTGGTTGACGGTGCGGCCCAGAATGACGACGACGCCGCGCCGCCCCCCCGGCGCCGGCGGCGCGATCTCGACGACCTCGCTTTCCACATGCAGCGTGTCGCCGGGCCGCACCGGCGCGATCCAATCGACCTCGACGCCCATGCCGATGACGCCGCCGGCCAGCGGCAGGCTCTCGACATTGAGGCGCATGGTCAGCGCCGACGTATGCCAGCCGCTGGCGGCCAGGCCCTTGAACAGCGTCGCCTTCGCCGCCTCGTCGTCGAGATGGAACGGCTGCGGATCGAAGGCTTGCGCGAAGGCCTTGATCTCCTCGGCGCCGATCTCGGCGGGCCCGCTGACGAAGCGCTGGCCGACATGCAGATCCTCGACATAGAGCGGGTTGTTGGTCATGGGCTCATCCTCCTCAATGCGCGCCGGCGGCGCCGGCGCCGGGCTTGACGTTTTTGGCGAACAGCAGCGCCAAAGCGGCGGCCGCCAGCACCAGGCCGATGACGGCGAAGCCGTCGCCGAAGCCCAGGATCAGCGCCTGCCGATGCACGATCGCGCCGACGGCCTGTATCGCCTTGCGCTGCGCCGCGCCCACGTCGCTGACGCCATGCGACAGGAAATATTGCGTCATCTCGGCCAGGCGCCGGCGTGTCGCCTCGCTATAGAGCGAGACCGACTGGCCGATGACGTTGGAGTGGAACTGCTCGCGCTTGGTTAGCACGGTGGCGATGGTCGCGGTCCCGACGGCGCCGCCGAGATTGCGCAGCATGTTCGACAGGCCCGACGCCGCCCCCGCCTCGCTCGGCGCGATGCCACCGGTGGTGATGGCGCTGATCGGCGTCAGCACCAAAGCCTGACCCAGCGCGCGCACGATATTAGGCATGAGGAACTGATCGCCCGCGACATTGCTCGACAGCGCCACGTCCATGAAACAGCTCGCCGCGAATATCGCGATGCCGACGAAGCCGACCGCGCGCGCCCCGAAGCGCATCATCAGGATGGGAACCAGCGGGATCAGCACCAGTTGCGGCAGGCCGGTCCAGGCCAGCACGCCGCCGATCTGCTCGGCGTTGTAGCCCTGCGCCTGCCCAAGATATTGCGGCAGGATATAGACGGAAGCGAACAGCGCGAAGCCGACGAGCACGTTGACCAGCACGCCGACCGCGAAATTGCGCCGCTTCAACAGGCGCAGGTTGACCAGCGGCTTCTCGATCGTCAACTCGATGGCGATGAAGGCGGAGAGAAACACCGCCGCTGTGATCGCCAGCGCGACGATGAAGCCTGATTGGAACCAATCGTCCTTGTTGCCTTCCTCCAGCACCGTTTGCAGCGCCGACAGGCCAATCGCCATCGTGACGACGCCGAACCAATCGCCTTGCTTGAGCAGTGACAGCCGCATCGGCTGCTTCTCCAAAGTCGCCGCCAGCGCCGCGATCATGATTGCGCTGGGCAAGGCGTTGATGAAGAAGATCGACTGCCAGCCATAGCTCTCGGTCAGATAGCCGCCGATCGTCGGGCCGATGGCGGGCGCGAAGGTGACGGAGATGGCGAATAGCGCCAGGCCGATCGGCTGCTGCGCCTTCGGCAGCTTGGTCAGCACCATCGTGAAGGCCATCGGGATGAGGATGCCGCCGGCGAACCCCTGAAGCCCGCGCATGAGAATCATCGAGCCGAGGTCGTGCGTGAAGGCGCAGGCGATCGAGAAGAGCGGGAACAGCGTCGCGTTGACCAGCATGTAGCGGCGGAACGAGAACACGCGGCTGAGATAATCGGTCAGCGGAATGACGACGATCTCACCGATCAGATAAGAAGTCGAGATCCAGGCGCCGTTGTCGACGCCGGTGCCGATGCCGCCCTCGATGTCGAGCAGCGAGGCATTGGTGATCTGGATGTTGAGGATCGCCATGAAGGCGCCGATCATGCTGGCGACGACGGCGACCCAGGCGGTGAGGCTCGCGCCCTCGGCCGATGAGGCGAGGGCGCGGGGGGAAATCGCGGCTGCGGACATGTTGGCCTCCCCATGCGGTCAGTGGTTGGCGGCGACGGCCGGCGCGCCGCGCGTCTCGATGGTGGGATAGACGGACATGCCGGGCCGCAACGCCGCCGCCGGCGAGCGCGCGGCGTCGAGCACGATCTTGACGGGAATGCGCTGCACGACCTTGGTGAAATTGCCGGTGGCGTTGTCGGGCGGCAGCAGCGCGAATTCCTGCCCGCTCGCCGGCGCGACGCTATCGACGTGGCCGTGGAAAACCTGGCCGGGGTAGCTGTCGACCTCGAAGGTCGCGGGCTGGCCGGCGTGAACGTCGGTGAGCTGCGTCTCCTTGTAATTGGCGACGACATAGACGGCCGAGGTCGGCACCACCGCCATCAGTTGCGTGCCCGCCTGCACATATTGACCGACGCGCAGGCTGCGGGCGGCGACGATTCCGTCGATCGGCGAGACGATGGTCGCGTAAGAGAGGTTCAACTCCGCCTGCCTTGCGACGGCGCGGCTGCGCGTTTCCGCCGCCTCGGCGCCGGCGATGTCGGCCCTCAGCACGTCGATGCGCCGTTCGGCCTCCTGCTCGGCTGCCGCGTCGCGCGCCAGGGCCGCTTGCGCGCCGGCGATGCGCGAGGACGCCCGCTCGGCGTTCTGCACGCTGCCATAGCCGGTCTTGGCCAGCGAGGCGTAGCGGGCGTTCTCCTGCTGGGCGAAGGTGAGATCCGCCTTGTCGACTTCGACGGCGGCGCGCGCGGCGGCGACCGCCGATTGCTGCGCCCCGAGCGAGGCGCGCTTGCCGGCGACCTCGGCGACGGCGGCCGCGACCCCGGCCTTGGCCTCATCGAGCGCGACGCGGTAGTCGCGGTCGTCTATTGTGGCCAGCGTCTGCCCGGCCTTCACCGGCTGGTTGTCGGAAACCAGCACCGCGCCGATGTAGCCGGAAACCTTGGGCGCGATCGTCGTCGTGTCGGCCTGCACATAGGCGTCGTCGGTGGAGACCTCGAAGCGCCACACCGTCCAGTAGCGCTCGCCGGCGTAAGCGGCCCCGGCCAGCGCCAGGAGGCCCGCGCCGGCCAGCAGCAGGCGGCGAAGGGGCGCGCGCTTGCGGGCCGGCAGGGCGAGGGCCGGGGCGGCCTCGGCGGCGGGGACCGTGGTTTCGGCGACGAACGATGCGGGATGCTGGGACATGGCGCGGTTCCCTTTCGAGGTCTGGCGCATTTAGGAAACTTGACGGTTTCCAAAATAGGGCCTATTTTTCCCGCGTCAACGATTATTTTGGAAAATGATGATGCGCGTAATTCACGAAACGGAGAGCGCCCGCCGTCCGCGCGGCCGTCCGCAGGTGCGCAGCGACGAGGAGACCCGCGCCCTCATCGTCGAGGCCGCAGCAGCCGAGTTTCAGACCAAGGGCTTCGCCGGCGCCTGCATCGCCGATGTCGCGCAGCGCGCCGGGGTTTCGACCAAGACGCTCTATCGGCTGGTTCCCAACAAGGTCGATCTGTTCGAAAGCGTCATCGTCGACCGCATCGGCCGCGCGGTGCTGAAAATCGAGTTCGAGATCGGCCCCGAGCCGGACGCGCGCCAGGTGATCGAGCGCGTCCTCATCGCCTTTGGGGAATTGACGCTGGAGCCGGGCACCATCGCCATCAACCGCCTCGTGATCGGCGAGAGCGGCAATTTCCCGGAGATCGGCCGCGCCTTCTACGACAAGGCGATCCGGCGCACGAGCGAGGCGATGGAGCGGGCGCTGCGCCACCTGTGCGCGCGTGGCGTCATCGCGCTCGAAGACGTCGCCGAGGCGACCAGCATGTTGCGCGGCATGATGATTATGGACCCGCAGCGCGCCGTCATGCTCGGCGAGGCCGAGGCGCCCAATTCCGACGCCATCCACGCCCGCGCCCGCCGCTGCGCGCGGCTGTTCGTCGAGGGCTGCGGGACGAAGCCCTGATCTGGCCGCCGCCGCTTCGCCCTGTTACAGCCGCGCCATGGGGGACAAAAGCAAAGCGACGCTGATCGGCTTCGGCGCGGTGCTGCTGTGGTCGGCGCTGGCGCTGATGACGGCCGCCTCCGGCCGCGCGCCGCCGTTCGAACTGGCCGCGCTCACCTTCGCCATCGGCGGGACCGCCGGCGCGATCTACGCCGCCGCGCGCGGCAAGCTGTCGGCGCTGAGGCAGCCGTGGATCGTCTGGCTGGTCGGCGTCGGCGGGTTGTTCGGCTATCACGCGCTTTATTTCGCCGCCTTGCGCGCCGCCCCGCCGGCGCAGGCGAGCCTTGTCGCCTATCTCTGGCCGCTGCTCATCGTGTTGTTCTCGGCGGCGCTCCCCGGCGAGCGGCTGCGGCTGAAGCATGTCGTGGGCGCCGGGCTCGGCTTCTGTGGCGCGGCGTTGTTGCTGGCGGGCAAGTTCGGCGACGCGCGGCCGGGCTTCGGCTTAGTATTGGCGCTCGGCTGCGCTCTGGTATGGTCGAGCTATTCCGTCGCCTCGCGCTTTCTGAAATCGGCGCCGACCGAGGCGGTCGCCGGCTTCTGCCTTGTCACGGCGCTCCTGGCGGCGCTCTGCCATTTGGCTTTCGAGACCACGGTCTGGCCCGCGTCTCCGCGCGAGGTCGCGGCGGTCGTCGGCCTCGGGCTCGGGCCGGTGGGGCTGGCGTTCTATCTCTGGGATTACGGCGTCAAGCGCGGCGACATCCGGCTGCTCGGCGTTGGCGCCTATGCCGCGCCGGTGCTGTCGACGCTGCTGCTGGTGGCGACCGGTTTCGCGCCATTGACCGCTTCGCTGGGCCTCGCCTGCGCGGCGATCGTCGGCGGCGCCTATGTCGCGGCGCGCTAAGCCCCGCGCAGCCGTTGGAGCCAGCGGTACAGCCGCGGCCGGCGCTTGATCTCCCGCATCGCCGCGCGCCCGCCGAGATAGGCCGCCGCCGCCGCGCGGCCTAACGGCGTGACGCCGAAGGCGGTGTCGAA
>JAJYDD010000002.1 GCA_021777795.1 Pseudomonadota bacterium
TGCGCGGTGACGACATCGAGGTAGGAAGCCGCGCCGTCTTTGTAAAGCGCCGTCGACATCTGGAGCGCGCGCGTCGCCGCCGCCGCCGCCGCATCCGACTGGCGACCCTCCTCGGCCAACCAGCGCAAAGCCGAGAGATCGTCCTGCACCTCGCGCACGGCTCTCAACACCACGGCGCGATAATGCTCGGCGCTGATCCTGAATTGCGCCCGCGCCACGCGCAGTTGCGCTTCGCGCAGGCCGAAATCGAGCAGCGGCACGCTCATCGACGGCCCCAACGACCAGAAGCTGTTTTGCATGTTCAACAGGTCGAGCCCGGTGTCTTGTGTGCCGCCAAACAGGCCGAGCGTGAAGCGCGGATAACGCGCCGCCGCCGCCGCGCCGACCAGCGCCCCGGCCGCAACCGCTTCCCGCTCCGCCTGCGCCACGTCCGGGCGCCGGCGCAGCACGTCGCCGGGCGTTGCGCGCGGCCGGCGCGGATAGGCCATCGGCGCCGGCTCTGTGGCCAGTTGGAACCCCGCCGCCGGCTTGCCGGTCAGCGTGGCGATCGCATCCACGAGGGCTGTGCGGCGCAGCGCGAGGTCCGAAGCCTCGGCTTCGACGTTGTTGAGTTCGGTCAACGCGCGCTGCTCGTCGATCGGCGGTGCGATCTTGGCGTTGAGGCGCTGGCGCGTCAGACTCAGCGCCGAGGTGTAAAGCTTGGTGGTGTCGGCCAGGAGCTTGGCCTCCGCATCGAGCCCTCGCAGGTCGACATAGTCGCGCGCGAGTTCCCCGTGCAGGCTGAGCCGCGCGTCGGCGAGCGCGTCGCCGGCCGCCTCGGCGCCGGCGTGCGCCGCCTTGACGATATCGCGCACCCGGCCCCACACGTCGAGTTCGTAACCGGCAATCCCCGCGAACACCTGGTTGGCGCCGAAATAGGTCGGCTGCCCCTTCGAACGCAGCGGTCGTTCGCCCGACTGCTTGTTGTAAGACAGGCCGCCGTTGAAATCGATTTCCGGGAACAGACCGCTGGTCGCGGCGTCCGCATTGGCCTTGGCGGCCTGATAATTGGCGAACGCGGCGGCGAGATCGGGATTGGCGATATCGACGTCGGCTTCGAGCCGGTCGAGGCGGGGGTCGCGAAATCCACGCCACCATTCCCGGTCCGGTTTCCCGACGCCGCCAGCGGAATCGCTGAATTGCGAAGGCAAAGCGACGGAGGGCGCCTGGTCGATTGTCGCGAGGTCACAGCCTTCCAGGCATAAGGCGGCGCCAAGCGCGAGCCAAAGACGAGTTTTCATGCGCCCCCTGATCGCCGTCTTCCACCCGAGCCGCGGCGCTATTTGGCCGCGTCTTCGGCGAGTTTGGATTCGGTTCCGCCGGCCCTGGCGGTCTTGCCCGAATCCTCGCCCGCCACGCGAACTAAGTCCCCTTCGGCCAGCGATTCCGGAGGATTGCGCACGATCCTGTCCTCAAGCGACAATCCGCCGACGACCTGCACGCGCGCCCCGTAATCACGGGCGATTCGCACATTCTTTAACCTTATGCGCGACTGATTGTCGACTGCGGCGACGAAGGTATTAACGCCGCGAAACAGCAACGCGCTGGAAAACACCGTCATCGCGTTCGGCTCCGGGGGGAGTTCGAACACGACCTGCGCGAAGGCGCCGGGCTTCAACAATCCGTCTTTATTGTCCGCATGCAATTCGACAAGCAAAGCGCGAGATTGGTTGTCGATCGAACTCGATGTCGTGGCGATGTGCGCCTCAAAGGTCCGGTCCGGGTAGTCCGGCAGGTTCAGCGTCGCTTTCATGCCGGTTTTCAACACCGCGGCATAGACCTGCGGCGCACGCACATAGATGCGCATCTCATGGACGTCGGACACGACGAACAAGGGCTTCTTGCTCTTGCCGTCGCCCATCACCAGCGACCCGACATCGATATTGCGGGCGGTGATGACGCCGTTAAAGGGTGCGGTGATCTTGGAGAAACCCTTCAGCGCCTGGAGTTTTTCCAGATTGGCTTTGGCGGCGTCGACCTCCGCGTCGGCGGCGGTTGCGCCCGCCACCTTTTCGTCTATCGCCTGCTGCGACACCGCCGAGGAGCCGCTGAGCGTACGCCACCGCTCGGCGGTGACATGGGCGAGCGCTTGATTGGCCTTGGCCTTGGCGAGTTCGCCTTTCGCGGCGGTGACGCGCTGATCGACCTCGGGCGTGTCGATGGTGGCCAGCACCTGGCCCGCCTTCACCTGGGCGCCGATGTCGTATTTCCAATCCTGAACATAGCCGCTCACCTGGCCGTGAATCTCGGCGGCGTAAAAGGCCTCGACGTTGCCGGGCAGCGTCACGGTCCGGATGGCTTTGTCGAGTTGGGGATGATCGACGGCGACATTGATGACCGCCTGCTCATCCGTCCAGGTCGCGAGTTTGCGCTCGTCCTTGCTGCGATTGTTCACGCCCACGGCGGCGACCAACACGGCGGCAAGCACCAGCAGGACGACAAAACGCAGCGCCTTGACGGGCCGATGCGAAGGCGCCCCGGCCTCAGGCGGCGTCGCGGGATCATGGTTCATACGGAGGTCGCCTCGTGCGTTAATCCGGAATCGGGGTCCGAATGCGATGCCCGATGCCCGCGCTCATGCACGAGCCGGAACACCGCAGGGACGAACAGCAGCGTCGCGATTGTGGCGCATATGAGACCGCCGATCACCGCGCGGCCGAGCGGGGCGTTCTGCTCGGCGCTGAGCGCCATCGGCCCCATGCCGATGATCATGGCCAGCGCCGTCATCAGCACCGGGCGGAAACGGGTGTGGCCCGCCGCCAGCGCGGCCTCCAGGGGATCGTCTCCTTCCGCCAGCCGTTCGCGTGCGAAACTGACGACCAGGATGCTGTTGGCGGTGGCGACGCCCATGCACATGATAGCGCCCGTGAGGGCCGGCACCGAAAGCGTCGTGCCGGTGATGAACAACATCCAGACGATGCCCGCCAACGCCGTCGGCAGCGCCGTGACGATGACGAAGGGGTCGAGCCAGGATTGGAAATTCACGACGATCAGCAGATAGATGAGGACGACCGCCATCGCGATGCCGATGAACAACTGGCTATAAGCGGATTTCATCGTCGACGTCTGGCCGCGCAGGACGATAGCGGCGCCGCGCGGTCTGTCCTTGGCGGTGTCGGCCATGATCTTCTCGATGTCGTCCGAAACCGCGCCGAGGTCGCGCCCCGTGTTGGTGGCGTAGATGTCGATGACAGGCTGCACATTATAATGCGAGACCACGGAGGATGTGACGCTGCGCTTGATCTCGGCGACGCCGGCCAGAATCTGCGATGAGTCTTTCTGCGAGGCCGGCACGTTGCCGAGTGCGGAGACCGAATTCACCCAATATTCCGGGCTCTGCGCGATGATCGGATAGGCGACGCCGTTCTTGGGGTTGATCCAGAACGTCGGCGCCACCGCGAAGCTTCCCGACAGCGTGTTTTGCAAGCTCTTGGCGACGTCGAATTCGTTAAGGCCGATCTGCGCGGCGAAAGTTCGATCGACGTTGACGTCGAACTGCGGGTAGGCGTTCGACTGTTGGATGCGCGCGTCGGCGATCCCAGGCACGCGCGCGATGCGGCGCAGCAATTCGTTCGCATATTTGAGATTGGCCTTCAGATGGGGGCCGTTGACCTGGACATCGACCGGAGACGGCAAGCCGAAGTTCAGGATCTGGGAAACGATGTCGGCCGGCAGGAAAGCGAATGTCGTGCCCGGGAATTTGCGCGGCAGCACCTCGCGCAATGTCTTGACATACTCGTCCGAATGCTCGGCCTCGCCTTCCTTCAGCGAGATCAGCAAATCGGCGTCGGAAAAGTCGACGGTGCCGGAATTGCCGTAAGCTAGGTTGATGCCGCTGATTGGCTGGCCGATATTGTCGACGATGTTCTTGACCGTGCCCTGCGGAAGCGCGTGGCGGATCGCGGCTTCGACCTGATAGCAGACCGCAGCCGTCTCCTCGATGCGCGACCCCGTCGGCGCGCGCACATGCAGCTTGAGTTCGGTGCTCTGAACCGAGGGAAAGAAATTCTGTCCCAGGAACGGCGCCAGTCCGAACGAGCACAGGACCACCACCATGAAGCCAGCGATGAATATCCATCGACCGCCGAGCGCGGTGGCGAGCAACCGCACATAGAAGACGCGCATCGCCTCGAACCGTCGCTCAAAGCCGCGCTGGAACATCGTGAACGGGTTGCGCGTCGGCGGCGCATCGCCGCCGTGATGATGATGCTGGTGCGCCTGAGCGGCGAGCAGGTAGCGCGCCATGGTCGAGACCAGAGTGCGGGAGATCACGTAAGACGAGATCAGCGCGAAGGACACCGCCGCCGCCATCGGGCGGAACAGGAAGCCGGCGACGCCGCCGAGCGTGAACATCGGCACGAAAACGATCAGGATGCACAGCAGCGACACTGTGGCGGGGACGACGATCTGGCGCGCCCCGTCCATGATCGCGGTCTCGATGTCCTTATCCTGTTCGAGATGCCAGTTGATGTTCTCGATCGTCACCGTCGCGTCGTCGACCAGGATGCCGACCGCCAGCGCCAAACCACCGAGCGTCATCACGTTGATCGTCTGCCCGAAGGCCGCCAGCAACGCCACCGCGGAAAGAATGGCAAGGGGAATGGAGGTCGTGATGATGAGCGTCGAGCGCCAACTGCCCAGGAAGACGAGGATCATCAAGCCCGTCAGCGTGGCCGCGATGATACCCTCGCGGATGACCGAGTTCACCGAGTCCTTGACGAATGCGGACTGATCGCCGACCGCGTCGAGCTTGAGGCTCTTGGGCAGCGTTTCCCTCAACCGCGGCAGCAACCCTTTGATACCGTTGATAACGTCCAGCGTCGACACCGACCCGGCCTTCAGGATCGTCATCAGCACCGCATTGTCGCCGTTGACATGCACCATGTTTGTCTGTGGCGGCGCTCCGGAATGGGCGAAGGCGACGTCTCTCAGGAAGATGGTGGCGCCGTTGACGACTTTCAGCGGAATATTGTTGAGCGCGGAGATGTGGTCCGGGGAGCCGTTGAGGTTGATGATGTATTGGCCCTTGCCGATGAAGGCGTCGCCAACCGGCGTCACGATGTTCTGCGCCGCGATCGTGTTGACGACGTCCAGCGCCGACATGCCGTAGGCTTGTAACTTGTTCTGGTCGAGGTCGACCTGCACCTGCAAGACTTTGCCGCCGTAAGGCGAGGGAATCGCAGCGCCCGCGACGCTGGCGAGCTGTGGGCGAATGAAGTTCTGCCCCATATCGAAGATGCGCGCCTGATCGAGCGTCTGGCTCGACAGCGCCAGTTGCAAAACCGGCACGCTGGAGGCGTTGAAGCTCAGCACATAGGGCGGCGTGATGCCGGCCGGCAGATATTTGAGCACCGTCTGCGACGCGGCCGTGACCTGCGCCAGAGCGCCGTTGATGTTCACGCCCGGCTGGAAGAAAATCTTGACGATGCCGTAGTTCTGTAACGACTGGGACTCGATATGCTCGATGTCGTTGACTTGCGAAGTCAACGTGCGTTCGTAATAATAAATGATGCGCTCGGACATGTCCTCGGGGGATTCGCCGCCATAAGTCCACACGACCGCGACGACGGGAATGCCGATGTTGGGGAAAATGTCCACCGGCGTCTTGATCCAGGCGCCGACGCCGAAGATGGCCATCAGCATCGCCATGACGACGAAGGTATAGGGACGGCTTAGCGCGATACGGACGATTGCGAGCATAGATCTCTTCGTTCAAAGCGCGGCGGGCGCGCCAAAGCACGCCCGCCTCCCAAATCCCGCTACTTTTCTTCTACGCAACCCCTACGGTCCCGAGGTCAGCGATAACACTAAATAATATTTGCGTTGGAGTCTAAGGAAGACGTCAGCTGGCGCTCAAAACGCGAAAAAGGCGCACCTTTACGAACAGGCCGAGCCAAACGCCATTTCCAGGCGCCGATCACGCGGATGCGGCGTTTCATCGCAGCCCGCTCGCCAGCGAGGCCTTGGCCGCCGCCCGCATCACGAACCGCGCGCCGGGCGCATTGTCTTCGACCCGCAAATCGAATCCGTGCAACTCCGCGATGGTGCGCGCGATGCTGAGGCCGAGCCCATGCCCCGCCGCGCCGCCGACCGCCGCGGCACGGTAGAAGCGGCGGAAAATGAGATCGCGCTCGGCGGGATCGACGCCCGGCCCCGTATCGCGCACCTCGACAAAAGGTCGACCCTCAACTTCCGCCGCCTTCACCTGCGCCGTCCCGCCCGGGCCGGTGAACTTGATGGCGTTGTCGACGAGATTGGCGATCGCCTCGCGCAGCAGTTCCTCGTCGCCGCGAATCCATAACGGCCCCGATAGCGACGAGGTTAGCGAAATCGACTTCGCCTCGGCGACCGGTTCGTAGAATTCGACCGCCTGCGCGCAAATCTCCGCGAGATCGACATCCCGGAAATGCTTCTCGCGTGGGCCGTTCTCCACGGCGGAGATGCGTAGCAGCGCCGCGATCGTCACCGCGGCGCGGTCGAGTTGCGTCTGCGCCGCCTCGATATAGACGCTCGCTCCTTCAGGCGCGCTTTCGAGCGCGCGGTCGAGCTTGATGCGGGCGAGCGTCAGCGGCGCGCGCAAATCGTGGGCGATGTTGTCGCCGACGCTTTTCAACTGGTCCAGCAACCGCTCGATCTCGTCGAGCATCAGGTTCACGGAATGGGCAATGCGGTCGATTTCGTCGCCGTCGGCCGCCGCCGGCAGGCGCGATTGCAGTTGACCCTCCATGATGCGCGCGATCGCCTCGTGCAGGTGCGCGAGCCGCAGCGAGGACCGCCGCGCGAAAAAGGCGCCGATCGCCAGGATCGCGACGATGGTCGGGGCGAGCGAGAGCGCGAGCGCGCGCAACAGCGTGTTCTCGATCTCGAAAATGTCCTGCACATTGCGCCCGAGCAGCGCCACGCCGCCGTCGGCGCGCCGCCGCGCCACGACGATGGTCGCCTGCGCCGCCGCGCCAAGGCTTTCCATTTGCCCGGCGGTGAGCAGATGCGCGCGCCCATCGACCGGAATCGGCGGCATATGGGCGAGGTTGCCGAGCAACAGATCGCCATTCGCATTGAACAGCGAGAGATAGTCGATGCGGCGGATGTCGCGCGTCTGGCGCGCCGCGAGCGCGTCTCGCAGCCGCTCCTGCGGCGCATCGGCGCTGCGCTGGGCCTCCTCGGTCAATATGACGCTTATGCGGCTTATATCGCCGCGTGAGACTTCGAAATAGATCAGGGCGAAGGCCGCGACCGTCGCCGCTGAGATCGCCAGGGCGAAAGCGAGCGCCAGACGGAAGGTGCGGGCGCCGAAGGCGTCAACTCTCTGCGTCAAGCTTAAAGCCCGCCGCGCGCACATTGACGATGAAACGGCGCCCGTCTCCGGAATCGAGCTTGCGGCGCAGGTTGCCGATATGCACGTCGACCACATTGGTCTGCGGCAGGAACTTATAGTTCCAGACGTCTTCCAGCAGCATGGCGCGGGTTATGATCTGGCCGGGACGGCGCATGAAATATTCGAGCAGCTTGAATTCGCGCGGCAGAAGGTCAACCCGCTCGCCGTCCCTTCGCGCTTCGCGCTCGACGAGATCGAGTTCCAGCGGCCCGACCTTGATCCACGTCGCCCGCGTCGCCGCGCCGCGCCGCAACAGCGCCTCGACGCGCGCCGACAGTTCCGGCAGGGCGAAGGGCTTGACGAGGTAATCGTCGCCGCCGGCCTTGAGGCCGCGAATGCGGTCGTCGACCGTCGAGAGCGCGCTGATGACCAGCACCGGGGCCAGATTGCCCTCGCTGCGCAGCGTCTCGACCAGCGACAATCCGTCCGCGCCATTCAACATGCGGTCGACGATCACCACCGACGCCTCGCCGCGACGGGCGGCGCTGAGCCCGGCCTCAAGCGTCTGAACGCATTCGACGCGATAGCCTGCTCCCAGCAGTTCTTCCCGAATCTCTAGCGCCAGGTCGCGCTCGTCCTCGATGAGAAGAACCGGGGCGCCCAGGGCGTCCCCCGACTGCGGTTGCATCTTCGTCACACTCCCCCGGGTTCGGCGCACACGACCGCCCAGCCAGTTTCCCGTCGGCGCCGCACGAACCCGAAAGGGTCGGCGAAACTATGTCGCGCCCTTCGTCGGACGCCCGTTTGCGAACGACAGGTCGCCGGAATCTACAAATCGGCCGACCGCGCGCATCCGTTTTGTATTTCGCTACCCCGGAACCGCCGCGAAAGCCGCAGCGCCTGCCGGGTAACGTTATACACATCGGCGAAGCGGTGGACATCTCTTTGGGTTTATAAAACGATATTTATAAATCGGACTTACATCAATGCGAAGCGACGCCGACAAAAAAAAGCCCCGGGCGTCCGCCCGGGGCTTCACACCGTTAAAGAGACAGAAGCTTAGAACCTGACGCGGATGCCGACGGTCGGCGCGAAATTGTCCGGCTCCAGGTAGCCAGTGGCGAGGCCGCCGCTGACGCGCTGGTAGAACACGCCGGCGTAGAGATCGACGCGCTTGAGCGGCTTATAATCGACCATCGCCGAGAACATGTTCTCGTAGCCGGCGCAGCGACCCGACGCAGTGCCGAGCGGCGCGAAACCGGGCTCCACGACCGACGTGTTGCCGCTGCATTTATCGCCGGGGTGGGTGAAGCTCGGCTGATAATAGAGGTAGTAGGCGCCGGTCACAGACAGCCTGTCGTTGAAGTTGTAGGTCGCGCCCGTCCAGAAAGCGAAGAAGTTTTCCGGAATGGTGAAAGCGGTTGAAGTGATGCCGGAGGCGAAGACCGGATAGCCGCCGATATTCGTGAACCCGCCCGAATGGGGGTCGCTCGGGTTGGAATAACGGATAAACTCACCGCCGCCGTAGAACTTCCACTGGTTCCAGCCATATTTGCCGGCCAGCATCAGCGCATCGGTGTTGGAGAGCGTCGCCGTGAACGCGTTAGACGGAAGCCCCGCCGGGATGGGGCCGTTATAGATGCCGAGGCTCACCTGATCGGTGATGTGGCTGTAGACGCTGTCGACGGAAAGGTTGCCGAAATCGCCGCCAAGGCCGAACTGCACATCGCTGCCCGAGCCGTTGTTCTGAGCGTAGCCGCCCAGTTGCACCATCGCGCTGGCGCGGATGTTGCCCGCCTGGACCTGGTAGCGCGCGCCGGTGCCCATGCGCGCGTCTTCGGTCGAGCCGGCGCCGGGCACCTTGCCCGACCATCCGATCGGCGAGAACGCGTAGGAGCCGCCCATTGGATCGTAGGCGTTGACGACGTCGAGGCTCAGCGAATTCATGCGGCCGGCGGTGATGGTGCCGAACACCGGATGGCTGAAGCCGCCGTAGGCGACCGAGTTGTCCCACTGGCCAGCACGGCTCGAATCGTCGTTCGCGCTTTGATTCAAGAACGTCCGGCCGTCGTTCTGCGCCATCGCGCCGACGCCGTTGGCGAGCTGGAACCCGTAGGGGTCGAAGCCGGTCGCCACTTCGGCGACGACGGACCAGCCATAAGCCAAAGGTTCCTTGACCTTCACGCCGACCTGCGACTGGCTCAGGCCATTCGGAGTCGGCAGCAAGAGGGAACGATAGCTGTACTTGTGCAGCAACTCATCGACGCCGGTGTGCATGGTGGCGTTGAAGGGCGCGCCATGCGTCTCGTAGCCCACACCCATGTCAATAGTGGCGTAGAAAGTGAAGCCATAGGCGCTCAGCGGGCAGTCAGCCGGCGAGGAATCGAAGTAATGCAGCAGGTCGGAGAAGCACGACGGCTTTTCAGGCGTAATAGGCGCGCCCTTTTTCGTTGGAAGATCTGCCGCGAAGGCGGCGCTCGACGCCAGCAGCGCCGCCAGCGAGACATACAGAAGTTTCATAACTGCCCCTCTTTATTCGCACAACGACCGCGCTATAGCCACGACCTGTCACTATCAACCCACGCGTGTCAGCGATTCAGGCGGCCTGGGTTCGATGGCCCGCATCGGTTTGGACCGCAGACATCCGCAGGACGCTGCTTTTCCGCCTGAATTCGCGGGATTACGGCTAAATGTGGCCGTTAACAGTTGTGTGACAGTTTTGCTAATGGCGGAATTTCGAATTCGATTGTGGCATTTCGGCCACGTTTGAGGCGCCGGCGGGCGTGTTGTTGGCATCCGCGCTGACAGGCCGGGCGTCCCGAATTTGAAAATGGGTCTGGCGCAGGAATGCGCGTCGCGCTTGACTCGGCGGTTTCTAAGTGGCGATCGCGCTAGTCTTTATCGGCCATTGTCGAATTTATCGGCCGGCGGCGCCGCTGCGCGGTTAGACTCGTGTTGGATAGAGCTAACCTTCGATAGCCTTGCCGGGCGTCGCCACCAGGGTCCACGCGCAGACCGCTGCGCCGAGGCCCGCGATGGCGACGACAAAGGCTAGCGGTCTCGGCGTGCCGTCGGCGAAAGCGCCCAGAAGCCCCGAACCCGCCATTCCCGCCCCATATTGCAACGCCCCGACCAAAGCGGAAACGGTTCCCGCGCGCTTGGGAAACGACGTCATCGCGCCGGCGATCGAATTGGCGACGATGAGGCCATTGGTGGCGATGAATACGAACAGCGGCGCCGCCAGACCCACGAGGCCGCCCGCGCCCGTCCAGGCGTCGACGGCCGCCCACACCCCGCCGCCCGCCGCCAAGATCGCCCCCGACCGCAGAATCGGCACGATCCCGGAACGCACCACCTGCCGGGCGTTGTATATGTTCGTCGCCATGATGCCGATGATGCCGGACGCGAATATGAAGCCGAAAAACTGCGGCGGAATCCCGTAATATTCGATGTAGGCGAACGGGGTTCCCGCGACATAGGCGAAGACGCCGAAGTTCAGGAACGCGCCGACGGCGGCGAAGCCCAAAATCCGGCGATCCCCGATGAGCAGGAAATAAGTATGGAGCGCCTTCCCCAGGCCGTCGCGCCGGCGTCGATGCGGCGGCAAGGTCTCCGGCAGGCTCAGCAAGGCGAACAACGTCGCCACGCCGACGGCCGCCAGCAGCCAGAAGATGAAAGGCCAACTGGCGAAACGCAGGATCTGGCCGCCGACGAGCGGGCCGATCAAGGGCGTGACGGCCATCACGGTTATGAGCGCCGACATCATCTGCGCCGCCCGCGCGCCGGAATAGAGATCGCGCACCATCGCCCGCGACAGCGCGATGCCCGCGCAGGCGCCGACCGCCTGCACGAAGCGCCAGGCGATCATGGCGCCGACGCTGGTGGAGAGCGCGCAACCCACGGAGCCGAGGACGAATATAGCGATGCCGGCCGCCACCGGCGCCCGGCGCCCGTATTTGTCGCTAAGCGGGCCCCAGACCAATTGTCCGACGCTGCAACCGACGAGATAGCCGGAAATCGTCCATTCCATCGCGCCGGGAGCGCAGCCCAGTCCGCGCGCCATCGTCGGCAGAGCCGGGAGATAGAAGTCGGTCGACAGTGGGCCGAAGGCCATCAGCGCGCTCAGGATGGCCAGGGTGCGCGTGCGCCGATGATCGGCGGTCGGTGCGGCCTTGACAGGAATCGCCACGCCAACAGCGGGCGCCTGCAAAGTCGCAGAAGTACATTCCGGCATGGGACGGGCTTTCGGGCAACGCGGCGCGAAGGCCGCGAATTGCATCTTTTGATCTGGGTAGGGGACAAAAGTCCTAAATTCCTTAAACGATGCTGACCAGCAACGGTTTCGTGATCGAGTCTAGGCGCTCGAAAGCCCGCCTGCGGCGGCGTTGGGACTCGATTTTCTGGTTAATTGGCGAGGGTTCGCGGATGGGGGGGCCTATGAAACGCAAAAACGTCGCCAGATCTGAAAGTATCGTCCCCGGGTTGCCCGAAATCAAAGTCTTCGCGCTCAAAAAAAATAGAATGCTCGCACCCCGGAAGCGGCCCCCCGATGGGTCCGCGGCGAAATGAGCAGGGAAATGCGTTTGCCGGTTGCAACTCCCCGCGCCCGCGAACTCGACCTGTTCGCGTCGGCCCGACCCCAACTCGAAGACACGTTGGCCGATTTCGGCAGATGGCCGGCTATGGACGGGCGGCGCCGCCAAATAAAGCCGGCCTAACTCCACGTCGAGAAATTCAGGGTTCCGGTGAGCAAGGCGACCTGAGCGACAGAGGCCGAAGGAGGAAGAGAGCCATGAGCTATAAGGATATTCTCGTCTATCTCGATCCCACTTCGGCCTCGGCGGCGCGTCTCGACATCGCCTTGCGCATCGCCAAGGAGGAGGGCGCGTATCTCACCGGGGTCGACGCCTCCACCGAGGATGCGTATCTCGGCGACTGGCGCGAGGCGGCGGTCGCTATCGAGAAAGGCTTCCATGCGGCCTTGAAAGCCCAAGGCGTAGAGGGGGAATTTCATGTTCCCGCTGCGCGCGGCAAGCGCCTGCCAGAGGACTTCGCGATTCCCCCCGATCTCATCATTGCGCCCTCGCCCTCCTCGGAAGTCCGCAGACTGATCGATCCTGCGCTGCCCGACGAATTGGTCAAGCAAGCGGGGGCGCCGGTGTTGATTATCCCCACCGATTGGTCCAGCGGCCCCTGCGGCAAGAACGTCGTCATCGCCTGGAACGGCGACCGCGAGGCGCGCCGCGCCGTGCATGACGCCTTGCCGGTGCTCAGGCGCGCGGACAAAGTCACGATATTCGTTTTTTCGCGCACCGATGCGGATCTGCGAATCATGGAGAAGCGCCTGGTCGAGCATCTTTTGCGCCACGGCGTGACGGCTCAGGTTTCCGATTGGACGAATACGGGAGACATCACGGCGGTCGAGGCGCTGTTCGCAAGCCTCGACACCCAGACCGCCGATCTCCTCGTCGCCGGGGCCTTCGGCCATTCGCGGGTCTTCGAGAGCCTGTTTGGCAGCGTGAGCCTCGATCTGTTGCGCCAACCCGTTCTGCCGGTGCTCATGTCGCATTGAGCGGCAGCCATCAGACCGACGCCATCAAGGTCTCGCTGACCTCCCACAGCCGGCGAGCCGCGTCCCTGTCGCGCGCCGCGCCGGAACAGGCGGCGATCTTGCGTTTGGCGAAATAGTCTCCGCTTACCCCCGCGACGTCCGGGGAACTGGCGAGATAGACGATCGTATCGGCGCCGCGTTCCGGCGACAGGGCGAAGCGCTTGAGCAGCGCGAACGCGGGCGCCGTCCAACCGCCCGCCTCGTCGGCGAAACGCGAGGCCACGAGTCCTGGATGCAGGCAATTGGCGGTCGCTCGCGTCCCCGCCAGACGACGCGCCAGCTCTCGCGTGAAAAGAATGTTGGCGAGCTTCGAGCGCTGATAGGCCCCCAGCCCCGAATACCCGTGCGCGCCTTGCAGATCGTCGAAATCCAGCCGCGCGCCGCGATGGGCCTGCGAGGCGGTGGAGACGACGCGGCCCTGCGGCGCTGCGTTCAGCGAGCCGAGAAGCTGCGCCGTGACGATGAAATAGGACATGTGATTGAGCGCAAAGGTGCGTTCCAGCCCCTCCGCCGTGACGCGGCGATCGCTGAAAATCGCCCCGGCGTTGTTGATGAGCACATCGATGCGCGGTTCGGCGGCGGCGATCTCGGCCCCGACCGCCTTGGCTTCCCGCATCGACGACAGGTCCGCGATATGGGCCTTGTGGCCGCGCCCGGGCGCGGCCGCATCGAGCCGGGCCAGCATCGCCTCCGCACGCGCGCGCTCGCGGGCGATGAAGACGATGCGCGCGCCCTGGCGGGCGAGCGCCTCGACGGCTTTCTCGCCGATGCCTGAGGTGGCCCCTGTCGCCGCCACGATTTTGCCCTGCATTTTCGCTGATCCCCTCTCGACGCCTGGGCGTTAACCCGCGCGCTCTATTATGAGGGGATCGTGGGCAGTCTTCGCAACAGCGCAGCCGGTTTCAGCGTCCTGATCGCCTTCGCCGGCGCGGCCGTCGCGGATCCGGGCACGGATGGCTTCGCCGCCTATTCGAAAGGCGATTTCGCCAAGGCCCTGGCGATCTGGCGCCCCTATGCCGAAAACGGCGATCCAGCGGCGCAGGCGTTTCTGGGCGATCTCTTTTTCAACGGCCAGGGCCTGCCGCAGGATTTCAAGCAGGCTCTGTTCTGGTTCAAATTGGCCGCGCATAAGGGAAGCGTCGCAGCCCAATACAATCTCGGGCTCGCCGCCGAGCTTGGCAAAGGCGAGGCGATATCGCCGACGCAAGCGATCTCCTGGTACAAGAAGGCGGCCGCAGCCGGCAACGTGGCCGCCATGCTGGCGATCGCCAGAATTTATCGCCAGGGCGAAGGCGTCGACAAAGACCTCGCCGCTGCGGCGCGCTGGACGGAAAATGCAGCCAAAACCGGCGATCCCCACGCTCAGGACGAGCTGGGCGCCCTCTATCGCCTCGGCGCCGGCGTCGATCCCGACTTGGCGCGAGCGCGCCAATGGTACCGCAAAGCGGCCGAACAGGGCTATCCGCCGGCCGAGAACGACCTCGGCATGATGTACCGCATGGGCGCCGGGGGCCCCGTCGATTATGAGCGCGCCTTCGGATGGCTGTCCCGCGCCGCCGATCACGGGATCGCGCAGGCCAAGTTCAACATAGGCGCCATGTATGAGCTGGGACTGGGCGCGGCGAAAGACCCTGTCCAGGCCTACCGCTGGTATGAGGCCGCCATCGCCGCCGCCGACCCCGCCACGCGCGCCAACGCCGAGAGAGCTTTGGCGCTCCTGAAGGCCCGGATGAAGCCGCCCGAATTGGCGGCGGCCGAGCGCGCTCGCTGAGCGGCGAGCGCGCCACGCCGAAGCCGAAATCGGCGATTAACCGAATCCAAGATTTTTGAGAGGATAATTCGGTCATGATTCGCTTCTGCCTCGCCGTCGCCTTTGGCCTTGTCGCAAGCGCCGCCGCCGCTCACCCCGCGATGACCGCCGAGCCGGCGACCATGCGGGCCGCGCCCAGCTTGCACGCCCGAGTCGTGCAACACATTCCCGCAAACGCCCAGATCGACATTGAAAACTGCGGGGAGCGCTGGTGCGTCGCCTCCTGGCGCAATCTCGACGGCTATGTGCGTGTCGAGACGATTGGCGCTTCGGGCGGCGGCCCCGTTATCGCCGCCCCGCGGCCTGCCTATGGTTATTATGGCGGTCCTGTCGTCGTCGGGCCGGCCATCGGCTTCGGTTATTATCACCGCCGCTATTGGTGGTGACGGGATTGCTGGTCCTCTCCGATCTCGAAGTTGCGCCGGACTGGGTCGATTACAACGGCCACATGAACGACGCGGCCTATGCCCTGGTGTTCAGCCGCGCCGGCGACCGCTGGATGCAGCATATCGGGCTCAGCGCCGATATCCGCCAGTCGACCGGCTACACGCTCTATACATTGCAGATCACGCTGCATTATTTCCGCGAGGCGAAGCTCGGCGCGCCGCTGCGCGTCGCCTGCCGATTGCTGGAATATGACGCCAAGCGGGCGCGGCTGTGGATGGAGTTGCGCTCGCCGCTCGACGGGCCCGTCATCGCCGCCACGGAGCAACTCTATCTCTCGGTGCGGCAGGCCGAGGAAAGCCGCGCCGCGGCGTGGCGAGAAGAATCGTCCGCGCGCCTGCAAGAGATGATGCAGGCGCACGCCTCGCTGCCGATTCCGCCGCAGGCGGGCAAGGGAATTTCGCTCAAGCGGAGTTGACGGCATGGACAGGCGGCGCGGCGAGGGATAGAGCAGCGCGTCTTTTCAAGAGGTTCCCCATGCGTCCGTCCAAACGCGCCACAGACGAGATGCGCAAGGTGAGCTTCGAGCGCGGCGTCGCCCGCTTCGCCGAGGGCTCGTGCCTCGTGCGTTTCGGCGAGACGCATGTGCTGTGCACGGCTTCGCTTGAGGACAAGCCGCCGCCGTGGCTGCGCGGACAGGGGCGCGGCTGGGTCACGGCGGAATACGCGATGCTGCCGCGCGCGACCACTACGCGCACCAGGCGCGAATCCGCGACCGGCAAAGTCTCCGGCCGCACGCAGGAGATTCAACGCCTGATCGGCCGTTCGCTGCGGGCGGTCGTCGATCTGCCCCGGCTCGGCGAGCGGCAGATCACGATTGACTGCGACGTGCTCCAGGCGGACGGCGGCACGCGCACGGCCTCGATCACCGGGGCGTTCCTGGCGATGCGCGATTGTCTGGCCTGGATGGCGGGCCGCTCGATCCTCAAGGACATTCCGCTCAAGGACCATGTGGCGGCGGTGTCTTGTGGCGTCCATCAGGGCGAGACTGTGCTCGACCTCGATTACGCCGAGGACTCGACCGCCGAAACCGACGCCAATTTCGTCATCACCGGCAGCGGCGGCCTCGTGGAAGTGCAGGGCTCGGCGGAAGGCGCGCCGTTCTCGGAGGCGCAACTCCTGGGCATGTTGGCGCTGGCCCGCCGGGGCGTGACCGATCTCATCAAGCTGCAAAAGGCGGCGTTGGGATAGGGTCGCCGAGGGCCTTGGCGCCGTCGCCCGGGTCCTCTAAGTGACGCTGACGAGGACACCGCATGCGCGCCGAAGCTGAAACACTGGTTCATGACATCAAGCAGTCCATGGGACTGCTGAGGAGGCATCTTTGACGTCGAATCCTCGACGCGCCGCCTCGCGGAACTGAACGCCAAATCCGAACATCCCGATTTCTGGAACGACGCCGAAGCCGCGCAAAAGCTGATGCGCGAGCGCACTCAGCTTGAGGATCGGCTTGGCGCGCTGGCGAAGCTCGATCGTGAGCTTGAGGACGCCACGACGCTCATCGAACTCGGCGAGGCCGAGGACGACGCGGCCACAGAACAGGAAGGCCTCGCGTCGTTGCGCGCCCTGAAGGCGGAAGGGGATCGCCGCCAGCTCGAAGCGCTGCTGTCGGGCGAAGCGGACGCCAACGACACATATCTCGAAGTCCATTCCGGCGCCGGCGGCACCGAGAGCTGCGATTGGGCGCGCATGTTGCTGCGCATGTATGTGCGCTGGGGAGAACGGCGCGGCTTCCAGGTCGAGGTGATCGAAGAAACGGCCGGCGACGAGGCAGGCATCAAATCCGCCACCATCGTCGTCAAGGGCCATAACGCGCATGGCTGGTTGAAGACGGAATCGGGCGTTCACCGCCTCGTGCGCATTTCGCCGTTCGATTCCAACGCGCGCCGGCACACCAGTTTCGCCTCCGTGTGGGTGTTTCCGGTCGTCGACGATCGCATCGTGATCGACATCAACGAGAGCGATTGCAAGATCGACACCTACCGCGCATCTGGCGCCGGCGGCCAGCACGTCAACAAGACGGAATCGGCGGTTCGCATCACCCATATTCCGAGCGGCATCATCGTGGCCTGCCAGATGGAGCGCTCGCAGCATAAGAATCGCGCCACCGCCTGGAACATGCTGCGCGCCCGGCTTTACGAGAAGGAGCTTGAGAAGCGCGAGGCGGCCATAAGCGCCGATTCGGCCTCCAAGACCGAAATCGGCTGGGGCCATCAGATTCGCTCTTACGTCCTGCAACCCTATCAGATGGTCAAGGATCTGCGCACCGGCCACACCTCCGGCACGCCGTCCGAAGTGCTCGATGGCGCGCTCGATGAATTCATGGAAGCCTCGCTGGCGCAAAAGCTCAGCGGCCGCACCGTGCAGGTCGAAGACGTCGACTGATTGCAGGTCGAGGACGTCGACTTATTGAACGCGCGGGCGCCTTACGCCCAATCCGCCGGCCCGATGCGGCCGTCGTGCAGCGCGCTCGCCACCAGGACGCCCGCCGCGCCGGCGCTTTTCAGCGCCGTCAGATCGGCGCCGTCGCGCACGCCGCCTGCCGCATAAAGCCGGCGCCCGTCGGCGCGCGCGCGGATCGCGGCGAGGCGCTCGAAATCCGGCCCCGCCCCGCCGCCGACGCGATGCAGCGTCATCACGATGACGCGCTCCGGCCACAGGCCCGGCCGAGACAACAGTTCCGGCGGACCCTGAAACGCCTCGCCGCGAAAATCCAACGACAGCAGCGCATCCCGGCGCGAGGCGACGAGCGCCGCATCGGCTTGCGATTCGCTGCCGAGCACGGGTACGCCGTAAAGTTGCGTCGCCTCGACCGTCGCCAGCGTCGCCGCGCCATTGTCAATCCAAAGCTCGACATCCGGAAACGCCTCGCGCAGCCGGGCGAGGGCGGCGAAATTGTCGCCGCGCCCCCGGATCGCGTCGAGATCGGCGATATAGAGCGTCGGGAACGGCCCGAGCCGCATGAGTCCTCGCGTGACGTCGATGGGATCGGCCGTCGCGGACAACGGCGTCTCGATCGGCCGGTAGGCGTCGCGATCGCCCATTTTGGCGCGCACCACGCGCCCCTCGATGAGGTCGAGGACGGGAATCACTTGCATCATGGGCCTCCGTGCGCTGCCACTTTCGCCTCCAGCCAGGCGAAGGCCTCCGCCTCGCCGGCGCTGGCGGTCTTGGCGACGATGACCTTCAACCGCGCGAATTCGGCTGCGATCTCCGCGCGCGGCAAGAGATCGAGCCGGCTGGTCAGCACGGCGGCCTCGATGACGGCGGCGAGGGCGCGGCTGAAACCGCCGAAGGGCGCGTGCGTTTCCGCGCGCGCCACCCGGCAGACAAAGCGGGGTCGCTGCGCATCCTCGCGGATTTCGACGACCTCAAGCTCCCAATGCGCCAGCGTTTCGGCGAGCCTGAACCCGGCCCCGACGGCGACCAGCGGCCAATCGCGCCGTCCCGTGAGGCAGCCGGCGAAGACCCGGGCGTCGTCGGTGAGATTGGCGACCGCAAAGGGCCGGGCGCGAAGGTTCTCCAGCGTCGCGGAGGGTCGGAACGGCGCGAGGATCCAACGCTCGCCTTCCGCGATCAAGCCGAGCGGCGCGATATGGGCGCGGCCCGCCGCGTCGGCGGTGACGACGATGGTCTCGCGGATCAGCGGCATGTCAGCTCCTCGCCTTGGCGCGCAAGGTGTGGCCGGCGTCGGCGAGCCGCGTGCGGTCCTCGGCCGGCCGGTCGGCCGCGACCCCCCAGTCCAGCGGCTCGTCCTGCGCGTAGCGCTTGCCAAGGCGAAAGGCGATCTCCGCCTTCTGCAATTCGGCGCCAAGATAGAAGGCGTGCGCGCCGTCGTTTTCCACGGCGAGCTTGTCGAACAGCGCCAAGGCGTCCGTGGCGACCCAATGGCCCAGGGCGTTGAAGACATGCACGCCGTCGGCGGCGACCTCGATGCGGAAATTGCGGTCCTTCACTTGCGCCGCCGTGGCGGCGATCTCGGCCGGGGTGTTGGGAAACGGCGTGCGGTCGTGAACCTGCAACAGCGCGCGGCCATAGCCCTTGGGCAGACTGTGATCGCGGCGCGCCGCGAACATTATGCGGCGCGCCGCGTCATGTTCCTCCACCGTTCGGCGGGTATGTGGGCTCACCTGCACCGTCAGCGCATTGGCGATGCGCAGTTCCGAGCAGACCCCCAGCAGCAGGGCCGTCACGCCGGCGCTGTCGGCCTCCGTCAACTCCGTCAGGTTGCCCGTGCCCATTATCATCTCGGCATCCGGCAGGCGGGCGCGCAATTCACGGTAGCGGGCGAGCGAATCGGAAAAGCCGAAATGGATGGGGTCGAGGATCGGATCGAGGATCGGCCGCAATGCACGCGCCCGCTCGTAGGCGCGCACGAGCGAATCGAGATCGCCGTGGCTCGCGGGGATCAACACCGGGCGCGCGCCGCCGGCGAGGTCGAGCGTATGCTCCGTCAGGCTCAGCAGATAATCCGCCCCCGCCGCCGCGCCGCGCCGCAGTTCCTCGGGATGGGCGGAATCGACGCTCACCGCGCATCCCTCCGCCTTCAACCGTCGCACCGCCGCTTCAAGATGGGCGAACGGCGTATCGGGCAGGCAGCCGAGATCGACGACGTCGGCGCCAGCGCGCCGCAGCGCGCCCGCGCGCGCGCTCAGCGCGTCGAGCGACAGCGCGGAAGCATCGACGATCTCAGCGAAGATGCGCAGGTCATGGCCGGCGAGATCGGGCGGGCCGCCGCCTTTGCCGAAATAGGCCGGCAGGTCCTTCACTTCGTCCGGGCCGCGCTCGAAGGTCGCGCCAAAGGCTTGCGCCAGGCGGTCGAGATCGGCCCGGCAGCGGCCCGGCAACACGACGCGGCTCGCTGGCAGCGGGCGGGGCAGGCGATTCATCAAGATCGGTTCGGTCATCAACGCGGCGACCTTCACGCCGATGTCCAGGATTTCATAGGCGAAGGGCGGCGCCATCGCGGCGAGCACGGCTTCGAGCCTCGGCCTTGCGAGCCGCCCGGTGACGAACAGCAGGCGCTCGCTCATAAGGCGAGGTCGGCCCGCCGTCGCGCCAGCGCCTCGGCAAGCTCGCTTGGAGAATCGACGGCGGTTACGCCCTCGAAACGGCCGAGCTTGTCGCGGTTCTCAAGGTCGATCGGGCGCGGATAGACCTTCACCATGCCTTTCGGCGCTTCGGTCAGCAACTCGGGCGCGGTGTCGCAGGCGAAGACGATGATCGGCACGCGCGTCTTGCCGCCGTGGGCGAACACGTTGGAAACCAGATCGTCGGAGACGCCATAGACGAATTTGGCGACCGCGTTGGAGGTCGCGGGGGCGACGACGACGGTGTGATAGACGCCATAATAGAACTGGCCGATGGGCGCGGCGCTGGCGGTCTTGTCCTGGAAAACGCGGCAGGTCTTGGGCAGGTTCAACTCCTGCTTGTACATGCGCAGCACCTCCGCCGCCGCTTTGCTGAGAAAGAGGTCGAGGTCGGGGAGATCCCTCACCAGGGAGAATGTCTCTTTTATATAATGCCCGGAGCCGGTGATCGCCCAGGCCCAGCGCGGAATCTTAGGGTTGCTCATGCGTCAAGCCGTATCTCGGGGAAGGCTGCGCCGTCGAGCCCTTCGGCAAGCCGATCGGCCGACTCGGGCGCCGCCAGAAAGGCGCGGACCTTGGTCCCGCCGAGATAGGCTGGAAACAGGGGATCGACAACGCCGTCCCGCGCAAGCTCGCGGGCGGAGGCCGGCACGCCGTGCTTGACGAGGATCAGCCGCTCGGCGCCAAGCTGGCCCGCAAGCCAGACGGCGAGGCTATCGGAAGTCAAATCCCAGCTCGGCTTCAGCCCCGCCGCCAGCGCCATGCGTTCCGGCGACCAGATCGGCGTTCTGCCGCGCCGCAGAGCGTCCCGCAACGCCGCCTCCGAATCGGCAAGCGCGAACCCCGGCCGCAGGCTCGCCAGCGCGCGGCCGAACTGGCTCATCGCCATCATCGCCATTTCGTGCGCGGCGACATCGTCAAATCCGATCTGGGCTTGCTGCGCGCGCACCGCGTCGGCGAAGGGGCCGCCGCCGGGCACGATCACGAGGCGCCCGGCGTGGCGGGATATCGCATCAAGCCATTCGCCGAGCCTACCGCCTCGCGCTTGCGCGCCGCCGAGCTTGAGGACGACGAGGGGGTTCATGCCGAGCCCGCAGCCAAGGCGAGCGGCGGCGAAGCGGGGCTAATGGCCATTAGCCCCTTGCCAGTGGCTATGTCCCGAATATCCCCCCGCGCCAAATCCGCGCGAATGAAGGCCCGAAAGACCGAAACCCTGGATCGTTGACAAGAAATTGTCGAAAAACCCAGGCTGCTCCGCCTCGAAAGCGTCAAGCGAGGCGGCGGAGCGGAATTTCCACGGCGTCGCCGGATCGGCGCGACTGCCGAGCGTCAGCTTGCGGGTGTCCCAGTCGATGCAGGCCGTCGCGTTCTCGTTCTTGGTGATGAGGCAGACCGAGCGTCCCTTTGCGGTCGCGAGCAGCCGCGTGAAGCTGACATAGGAGCCGTCGGGCCGCTGGAAAACGTAAGACGAGCTTTTGTCGAGCTTCGTTTCGACGCCGCCATGCGCCTTCGCCTGCTCGATCAGCTTGTCCCAGGATTTGTCGCTATCGGTCGCGCTCGCCAAAGCCGGGCCGCAGGCCAGCAAGCCGATCGTCAAGCTCAAACAAGCCCAACTCAAGCCCTGCCCCGTCATCGCCATACCCTCAAGAAATGAGCCGTCTCCCCCATATCAATTCGCTTCGGATAAGGAACGCAAATCCGAGAGCGTGCGTATATCGCGAGCAGGGCGCGAGTATCGCGGTCGCGGGACTGCGGCGCGGTGACTAACCGCTGGCGTCCGGACGCCTCTTGACCCTCAGCGGCAGGCCGTTGGCCGAGCGCAGGGTCAGCCGCGACACCGGCTCCGGCTGATGGCCGGGAACGGGCGAGAATTCGAAGCGGCGCAGCAACTGCGCCAAGGCCAGCGTCGCCTCCTGCATCGCGAACGCGGTCCCCGAGCAGACGCGCGGCCCCATGCTGAACGGCAGAAAGGCGCAGGCGCGCGCCGATTTCGTCGCGGGATCGGCGAAACGGTCGGGATCGAACTGATGCGCGTCGGTCCAGTAGACGCCGTGGCGATGCATGAGCCAAGTCGGCACGATGGTCTGGGCGTGCGCTTCGACCACCTGCCCGCAGAGTTGCGTCGGCGCTGCGGCGTCGCGCGCGAGGAAGGCGACGGGTGGATAGAGCCGCAGCGTCTCCTGAAACACGTCGCGGATGAACGGCACGCGGCGCATGTCGGAAAATTCCGGCGCGCGCGACCCCAGCGCCGCGTCCGCTTCGGCGCGCATGCGCTCCTGCACGTCCGGCCGGTTGGCGATCAGGTAAAGCGCCCAGCCCAGCGCGGCGGCGGAGGTTTCGTGTCCCGCCAGGAAAAGCATCGCCACCTGATCGAGCAATTCCTTCTCGTCGAAGCGCGTCCCGGTGACGGGATCGGGGGCCGAGATGAGGGTGGCCAGAATGTCGTTGTCCGGCGCCGGCTCGCCGGCCGCGATCTTGGCGAGCCGGCGCGCGATCGGGCGCTGCAACGCGCGCCGGATAATCGCTGCGTCGCGCCGCCCACGCCAATAAGAGGGCAGCAGAAAGGTCGGCGCGCCGAGCAGCGACAAAAACCCATGCGCGTAGGCGATGCGCTGGAACCGTTCGAACGACGCAAAAATCTCGTGCGCGTCGCGCTCGCTCATCGGCTCGGAATAGAGCGTGCGAAAGATCACGTCGCCGGCGAAATGCATGGTCTCGACATCGACGTCCATGACCGCGCCGCCCATCTCCGGCGTCCGTTCGACGAGCCGCGCCTCCATCGCATCGCAAGCGTCGCGCATCAGCCCGAACACCTCGCGCACCCGCGCATTCTCGAACGCCTGGTCGATGATCGCGCGCTGGCGCCGCCAGGCCTCGCCGTTCGAGACGAAGATGCTGTAGCCGGTCAGCGCCCGCAGCATCGAATCCATCAGATGCGCCTTGGGGAAGCGCGTCGCGTCGCTGACCAGAACCTGACGGATCGCGTCGGGATCGCGCGCGAGATAGACAGTGCGCTTCGGCCGAAAAGGGAGACGCGGCAGCGGATGGCGGCTGACCCCGATGAAATCGTAGGAGCCGCGCAGGAACAGCGAAAGCCCGGAATTGAGAAACTGGCGCGCCCGCGCAAGCGGCGAGGCTTTCTGCTCGGATGCGACCGGGCGCGGGGGGACGAAAGCGTTCATCGCGGCGCCTCTGCGAAAAAAGGCCCCGGCGAGCCCATCATGCGCACGAGGTCGAACCCGTCCTCGCTATCGGAGGGCTTCAGATATTGAAAATGAAAGTCGAGCGGCCGGCGACGGATGTGGCGGAAGCGTTCGGGCTTGAGTATGCGATGAAACTCAGGTTCCCAGCGCGTCACCTGCGCCTCGGCGCCGACGAGCGGCCCCATCCGGCAGGCCGAGGCGGGGTCCGAGCCGGAGGTCACGTCGATCCAATCGACGAAGGGAGAGCGGGCGACCGCTTCGCCCTCGCGCATGGCGCCACGGCCGGGTTCGACCCATGTATAGAAAGGGATGATGTTGCCAAGCGTCGCCAAGACGATGCGCCGCGTTGGCCGCTCGCCCAGCGACAGATAGCGCGCCAGCGTCTTCATCGCCAGGATCGCGCCGAGGCTGTGGCCGACCACGACGATTTCGTCGGCTTCGTTTGCGCGCTCGACCTCGGCGATGCGCGCGGCGAAGGCGGCGCAACGCGCGTCCCAGGACGGCGCCTCGCCCTTGGCGGTCTCGACGATGCAGGCGAAGCCCTTGGCCAACCATTCCAGATTGAGCTTGCGCCAGGCGAGATCGCCGACAAACAGCGCGGCGATCAGCGCCGGAACGGCCAGCCAGCCGCCGTAAGGCAGCGCCCAGGCGCCCAACGCGCCGACTGCGAACGGGAATGCGAATGCTGCGACGGCGAGAGCGAGCGGGCCGAGTCCCATGACCAGCAGCGCCCACCGCACCGCCCGCGCGCCGTTGCGCGCCCGCGCGAGCAACCCGCAGCGGTGGTAGACGACGAGCGCACGCGCCGCCGCGACCTGGGCGCCAAGCCGGCCCTTGGCGCGCCAATGCCGATCGACGATGTCGTCCCACTTGAGGAATTCGAACGTCGTCTCCGTCGGCGGCGAGCGCCAGCGCCAGAGCGCGCCATAGGCGCCTTGAGGCTCCAGCGGGCTGACGCTGGCCCTCGGTGGCAAAGACGCGCTCAGTCTCTTATAGTAACTCTCGGCTCCGCGCGGATCGAAGCCGGCGATGAAGAACACATGCCGCCGCATCGTCGTCGGGACGCTGTCGAGAGGCGACTCGGCGAGTCTGTCGGAGATCACGAAGCGTCCGGCGCGAAGAGAATTTGCATCCCTTCCATAACGACCGAATGGCCGCAGTCAAAGGGCGGTCCGCGACTCGTCGTCACCGACCTGTGACAATAAGGCTACAACTGGGTGACGGCGCTGGGACAGAGAGGGCTCAATAAAGGCTTAACTGCGTCAAGCGTTTAGACTCAAAGCCTGTCAACAATACGCAGAAACGGGTGGATCACGGGTCGGAGGAGCCGATTCTTTCGGCCGGCGACCAGAAAGTTTCCGCGTCCCACCCGCAGCGCCCCACGTCAGACCCTATCTCGATTTCAAGGCCTTGGAAGATCACCTGCCCAAAAGCGACAAGCGAGTCGGGCCCAAACGCACTTGGCGGCTGATGTCAAGCAGGCATTTCCGTTGCCGGACCGCTTCGCCCGTGCCATATAGAGCCTAGGGAATTTCGGCGGGCGGGGCCGATCATGATAGAAAAACTAAAGAACTCTCGCGTCTTAAAGAGCATAAAAGCTCCGCGGGACAATGTTGGTGTCAAGAACATACTTACGGATAACGCGCGTGATGTTGGTCCTATTCTTCAATATAGCGATTTTTGAGTCGACTCCATCGAGATGAGTTGCGGTCGAATCCCGACATAATTCATTTTGATTTGTCGGCCGTACCGTTCTCTGGCAAGTTCCGCGCAAAATGAAGCTAGGACTGGCCCCTGGCTCGAACTTCTGTAGGCTTATGATGCAAAAAGTCCGACAATACTTCGTCACGGGTTCTCGGCGGGCGTATTCTGTTCGGGAGCGTCAGGCCGTAAAAACTGTCCAACGCAGGGAATACGGCGAGGAAAACCGACGCTTGTAGCGCGCCGGCTCGTCCCGAGCGCGGACCGAACCGCGTCGTGACCTCCCTCTCGTCCGCGAAATTCGCAGAGACCCTCCATGACCCCCATCGTACTTCTATCGCTCGGAGGCGCAAGCTCATGAGCGCCAAAGGCTCTTTGCGCCTCGCCCCGAAGACCCCGCCCGTCGCGGTCGAGGACGTATGGCGGCGCGCCGCCGAGCGGCTTCGCGTCGGGCTCGGCGAAGACGTGTTCAATAGCTGGTTCGGCGGCCTTCGCCTTGAGGAGTTCGTCTCCGGACGGGCGCGATTCTCGGTTTCCACGCGCTTCCTGAAGAGCTGGATCGAGGCTCATTATCAGGAGAAGCTGTTCTCCGCGCTCGCGGCCGAGCTGGAGGGCGTCCTGGCCGTCGAGATTCAGGTGCGATCCAGCCAGCCAAGCCCCTTGCGTCTCGCCGAGGCCCAAACCGTGACCGCTCATGACGCGCCTCAGCCGGTTCCGGCTTCGACCAAGCGTTGGCAGGACGACGAAGCGAGGGCGCAACTGGGGTCGCCGCTCGACCGACGGCTGACGTTCTCCACCTTCATCGTCGGCCGCGCCAACGAACTGGCGCTGTCGCTGGCGCGCAAATTGTCGGACGAACCGGGCGCACCCAGCCCGCCGCTGTTTTTCCATTCCGCTGTCGGCCTCGGCAAGACCCATCTCTTGCAGGCCATCGCCCATGCTGGGATCGCGCGCCGCCAGTCGGTCGCCTATCTCACGGCTGAAACCTTCATGTACGGTTTCGTCAACGCGCTGCGCAGCCAGGCCGCGATTGCGTTCAAGGAGCGGCTGCGCTCCATAGACCTGCTCATCTTCGACGACGCGCAGTTCCTGCAAGGCCGCGTGATTCAGGCCGAGTTCGGCCATGCGCTCAACGCGTTGATCGACGGGGGACGCAAGGTGGTGATCGCCGCCGACCGTCCGCCCTCGGAGCTTGACGCCGTGGACGAACGCGTGCGTTCGCGGCTGGCCGGCGGCGTCTGCGTGGAGATGCGGGCGCTCGACGAAGCGCTGCGGCTGAAGATACTGGAGGCGCGGCTGGACGCCGCCAAGCTCGCCTATCCCTCGCTCCAGGTGCCGCGCGAGGTGCTGCTGTTCCTCGCCGGCGCGGTGGTGTCGAATGGCCGCGACCTCGAAGGCGCGATCAACCGGCTGGTCGCCCACGCCCAACTCGCTGGCCAGCCGATGACGGTGGCGGCAGCAGAGGCGGCCGTGCGCGACCTGATTCGTCCCCATGAGCCCAAGCGGGTCAAGATTGAAGAGATTCAAAAGCGCGTCGCCACCCACTTCAACGTCTCGCGCGCCGATCTCCTTTCCTCGCGGCGCACCGCCGCGGTGGTGATGCCGCGCCAGATCGCCATGTATCTCGCCAAGTCGCTGACCTTGCGTTCGCTGCCTGAAATCGGGCGCCGATTCGGCGGACGCGATCATACGACCGTGCTCCACGCCGTCCGCAAGATCGACAATCTCTGCAACAACGACTCCGCGCTGCGCGAGGAGATCGACGTTCTCAAGCGTATGCTGCAGGAGTGAGCGGTGGGATTCGTCTACAAAGTCGTCTCGCAAGCGGAATGGACGCAGGCCGAACGCGACGGCGTGTTCCGTGGCGCTGAGATAGATCATCGCGACGGTTACATTCATCTGTCGAGCGCCGAGCAGGTGGAGAAGACCGTCGCGCTCTATTTCGCCGAGCGCGACGACCTCGTCCTAGTGGCGCTCGAAGCCGATAGGCTCGGCGCGGCGCTCAAATGGGAGCCGTCGCGCGGCGGGGCGCTGTTCCCACATCTCTACGCGACGCTGCCGCTCGACCGCGTCGCCTGGTCGAAGCCGTTCTCGTCGCGCGACGCCAGGGCGCTGCGCGCGCTGATCGCAGACGGCGCTTAAGCGTGCCGCTCGCCGCCTCGCTGCTCGGCCTGCTGGCGCCGGAGCGCGCGCACCGCGCGGCGATCCGCGCCCTTGCCGCCTATCCCTTCTCGGCGCGGTCCGACGCCGACCCACGATTGCGGATCGAGGCGTTCGGCCTCAACTTTCCCAACCCGCTGGGGCTGGCGGCGGGCTTCGACAAAAGCGCGGAGGCGGTCGACGGCCTCGGCCGGCTCGGCTTCGGTTTCGTTGAGATTGGCACGCTGACGCCGAAGCCACAGGCCGGCAACCCGAAGCCGCGCCTGTTCCGGCTGAAGGCCGACGCGGCCATCGTCAACCGCATGGGCTTCAACAACGACGGCTACGCGGCGGCGGCGGCGCGGCTCGCGCGCGCGCGGCGGAGCGGCCGCATCGGAATCAACATTGGTCCCAACAAGGACTCCTCCGACCGCGTCGCCGATTATGTCGCGGGGATCGCGGCCTTGGCGCCTTACGCCGATTATTTCACCATCAATATTTCTTCGCCCAATACGCCGGGCTTGCGCAATTTTCACGCGCGCGACGAATTCGACGCGCTCGTCGCCGCCGTCCTCGCCGCGCGCGACCGCGTTTCGCCGCGACGGCCGACGCTGGTGAAAATTTCTCCCGATCTCGACGCCGAGCAGCTCGAAGACGTGCTCGCGGTTGCGCTGGCGCGGCGCATCGACGGGCTCATCGTCGCCAATACGTCCGTCGGTCGGCCGCAGACGCTGGTTTCAGCCGCGGCGAAAGAAGCCGGCGGCCTCTCCGGTCGGCCCATCTTCGCGCTATCGACCCGCCTCGTCGCGCGCTGCTATTTGCGCTGCGGCGACGCCCTGCCGATCATTGGCGTCGGCGGCGTGGAAAATGCCGAGACCGCACTCGCCAAGATCGAGGCGGGCGCCTGTCTCATTCAAATCTATACCGGCTTCATCTATCGCGGCCCGGGCGTCGTCAGTGAAATCCTCAGCGGCCTCAGCGGCGAACTGACCCGACGTAAACTCTCATCGCTACGCGAATGCGTGGGCGCCCGCGCTGAAGAGATAGCGGCGGGCGCTCTTTAGTTGGCCGGGCGCGCGAGGCCCCCGGCTATCGGCTCAGTTCGCGCCGAACGGATGCTCAGTTAGCGCCGAAGGGATGCTTGGCCGAGTCGCGCTTGGAGACGACCTCTTGCGGCGTCGGATGGCCGGCGACAGCGCGCTCGAGCGCTTCCTTGGTCGCCTTGTAGTTGTACTCCTGGATCTTCTTGTCGTCGCTGGCTTCCCAATGGATGAACACGCCGACGCAGATGAACAGGTCGTCCGCCTCCCAAGCTGGAATCGTGCCGTCGGCGACGGAATCGGCGACCGCCTTGGCGACGCCGTATTGCGCCGGGCCGAACATCTGCACCGCCTGCTTGGCGCCCTTGATCGTCACTTTGTTGAACATGACGGTCGCGGGTTTGGTCATGAGATTCGGGGCCACGACCGCGAGCAGCGCGGTGAAGCCGTCCTTGTTGTTGACGAGCGCGTTAGCGAACGCGGTTTCCGCCGCGCTTCCGCGCGGTCCGATCAGCAAGTCGATATGGGCGACTTCGTTACCATCGCCAACCAAGGACTCGCCGACGCACATCTTGGTGATCTTAGGCATGCACTTCCTCCCAGCAAACATACGGGCCTTCCGGCTCGGGGCGCTCTAAGCCACGAACCGGCTATCCTTGTTGTCAGCACCCCACGCACCCCGTGGAATCGGTTGGCCGGATAGGCGCCGCCACCGCGGCCGCGCGCGCCAGTCAATCATTGTTGGGCGGGCGGGGCAAGCCGTTCGTCGCATTTGGATGCAAGTGCGCCACAAAAAGCGTCGCCACGGTGATGTCTGCGCAGGCGCCGGGGTTGAGGCCGCGCCCTTTCAAATCCGCGTCCCAGGCGGCAAGGTCGGCCGCCCGCGACGCCGGCGACGCGCCCGCCAGCGCTGTGGCGCGCCGCGCCGCGTCGCGACGGACCGCCTCCGCCGTCTCGGCCCCGAATTTGCGCGCAATATGAGAATCGGGAAAGGCGCCGAGGAACGTCAGATAGACTGCCTGCGCGGCTTGCGCGGGCGAGCCGCCCGCAGCGCGCGAGGCGGCGTAGGCGGCGCCGCCGAGGCCGAACACCTCGGCGAAGCCATTGGCGTATTGCCGCGCCACGAGATCGCGGTCCGCCGCCGCGATCATCGCCTCGCGCAGGCCAATGGAGGCCGGCGCGCGCACATCGTGCGTCTCGGCCGACCCCAAGCCGCCGGGATTGGCGAGAACGATGGCGGCGAACACCTCGCGGGCGTCGTCGAGATCGAGGCCGTCGAGCGTGGCGATGAGGCCGTCGCGCAGCGGCTCGCCCCGTTCGGCGGCGGCGGCGAGCGGGGCGCACAGAAGCACGATGCCGAGATTGGTGTTCTGCCCGACGGCCGCCCGGGTGGCCGCGACCGCCTCGCGCACGCGAACGCCGACCCGCGCCCCGCGACGGGCGATCGCCGGGGCGCTGACGCGGGCGCTGGTTTCGAAATCCCCCGCCGTCATGCCGTGGCCTTCGGCGTGGCGATGGACATTGCCGGGTTTGAGCGCGTCGAGTTCGTCCAGGCAGGCGGCGATATAAGCGTCGGCGATGGCGCTCAACTCGACTATCTCCGCAGCACGTCGTCGGCGATCGCGCCGGCTATGTCGACAGACGTCACCTTCTGCAATCCGCTCCAGGCCGGCATGCTGTTGACTTCCAGCACACGGGGGCCGTTACGGCCGATTATGACGTCGACGCCGGCGATTTTGGCGCCGACGGCGCGGGCTGCGGCGAGGGCCAGCGCCTCTAGCGCAGCGTCGCGCGGCACGGCGACTGGGTTGCCGCCCTGCTTGACATTGGTGATCCAGGTCGAGGCGCGCCGCATCATCGTCGCAATCACCCGCCCCCCCGAGATGAAAAGCCGGAAATCGCGGAAATCCTCGCCCTCGATCGGCACGAAGCGCTGCAAATAATAGACGCCCGCCGTCGCCTCGGGAGGCGGGAGATCGTCGGCGGCGCGGATGAGGCGCAGGCCCTTGCCCTGCGCGCCGAACAATGGCTTCAGCACCAATGGCCCGCGTTCGATCTCGCGCCGCGCGAGCGCGCGCGCCTGCTCGAACGATTCCACGGTCCAGGTTTGCGGCGTCGGCAGGCCCGCCCGCGCGACCAGAAAGCTCGTCATCGATTTATCGACGCAGGCCTCGATCGCTCGCGGCGCGTTGACGACGCGCACGCCCATGCGGTCGAGCGCGTGCAGAACGCCGAGCCGCTTGGTGATCGCCTCGAACGTGCCGCCCGCCATCGTGCGCACGTGGACGGCGTCGGGCAGGGCGGAAAAGCCTGGAAGATCGAGCCCGGTCGGGTTTGTCGTGTCGAAACCGCAAGCGGCGAGGTCGAGCCGCGTCGTCTCCACGCCCCGGACAGCGTAAGCATCCTCCATCCGTCGCGCGTGCCAGTCGCGTGTGTCGCTGACGAGCAGGATGCGCCTAGCCGCGCCCATCAGCCGAAGGAGGCGTCGAGCAGCGCCTCGTTGACCCCGCCGGCGCGGAACGTCGCCCCCGCTTCGATCGCCGTCACCATCGTTTCGGCGGGGCTGAACAGCATCGGGTCGATAGCGTAGAAATCGCCCTTGAAGCGCTTGAAGATGTCGCGGAAGGGCGCCCCGTAATCGCGCGAGGCGCTGCTCGGCAGGGCGTCGGCGAGCGCCTTGGCGTCATCCGCCGGCCCGGTGACGAACAGGTGAACCCGGCCGCCATAGATGATGGCGTCATTGGTGCGGCCCATCGCGGTCATGAAATCGGGATGCGGCGGCGACAGCGGCGCCGCGCCCAGGCCGTCGACGATACGCTCCAATGGGAACTTCAACGCATGCGCCTTATGCAGCGCCACTTCCAGCACCCGCGCGACCACTTGCACGCCGCCGGCCAGGCTCTGCGTCGGCGCATAGATGACCGTCAGCGCCGAGGGCGGCAATCCGCAGGCTTCGGCGACCTTGGCGATGATCTCCGGCGGCGGCGCGCGACCGCTCTCGATCACCAGCGTCGTCCGGGTCGCCTGATCGCGATAGCCGAGTTCCGCGAACAGCGCCTCCTTCTGCGCCAGCGCGCGCGCCGGACCCGAGCCCAGGGCGAAAAAGGCGTCGCGTCCCTCGCCATGCGCGAGGCTCCAGCCCGCATATTGGCTGCCGAGACAGGCGATGACCGGCTGCGACGAGCGCACGCTGAGCGTCCAGGGCCAACGGCGAATCGTGGCGTCGCTTGTCAGCGCCACCTCGCCGAGACCGCCGAGACAGATCCTGGCGACGCCCAAGCCCGCCTCGATTCCGCCCCGCCGCTTGACGCCCGCGTCGATCAGAGTTTCCCCGAGCGGCCCGGTCTCAATCTCGATTTCCAGCCGCGCGGCTTGCGCCCGCAGCCAGTCGACGCCTTTCGAGGCGCCCTCGTTGACGCTGATGGACGATGCGCCGCTCATGATAGACGATGCGCCGCTCATGGGCGTCCCTCCCGCAACCAGGTCTGGATGCGCCCGGATCGCTCTTTGGCCTGCGACTTCGCTGCCGCAGGGCTCGCTCCAGCGGCGAGCACGGTGCAGAACGGCGCCCCGGCGCGAACGGGGGTTCCCGGCTGCGGACGGTCGGCGGCCCAGTGCGGCCAATCGCCTTGCGGCGCCGTGGCGTCGATTTCAGCATAGACGATCTCGGCCGCCCGCGGCGAGCGCGGCTTCGGCGGCCCTGACCGCCGGCCGGCGACAGCGTCGATATGGCGCGCCAGCAGGGGGTCTTCGTCGTCGTCAAAAACGTCCAGCGTCGCGCCGGGGCGCGGGTTGATCTCCAGAAGCCACAACCGCTCCCCGTCTTCAAGGAAATCGGCGCTGGCGAGCCCGCGCAGGCCGAGCGCTCCGGTAAGATGGGCAAGCGCGGCCAGCAATCCCGCCGGCGCGGCGATCTCGATCGGCCCTGCGGCGCCGCCGTAGCGGAACGGGGCTGCGGCGCAAGGCGCGGCCCATTGCTCGCTCCAGGCGATGGGGGTCAGGGCGACGGCGTCGCGCACGAAAAGCAGCGAGACCGCGCGGCCCTCGACCCGGCGCTGCCAATAATCGGCAGGTCCGGGCGTCCGCGTCATCGCCGGCGCGACATGCCCTCCGCCGGAGCCGCCACGCAGCTTGAGCAGCCATTGCGAGGGCGTCTCAGGCGCGGAAAGCCGAATCGCGGGATGAGCGATCCCGGCGGCCTCGCAGCATCGCGCGAAAAACACGGGGTCTTTAGCGCGCGCCAACGCTTCGGGCGAGGCGCCCAACAGGGGGAGCGCGCGCGCGATTTCGGCCAAAGCCATCGGGCAGTCGTCGAAGCCGGAGCCAAAGACCAAGCCCGTTGGCGCATGGGCGTCAGTGAGCCGCGCGACGGTTGGCGCAAGCTCGACCTCAGCGAATCCCCCCATCGCGTTCTCCATCACCTCCATCGCCTTGCAAACCGACCGCGCATCTTGGTCGCCGAAGGCGTCGATCGCTACGACTTCGTAGCCCGCGCGCCGCGCCGCCTCAGCCAGGGCGCGCGCCGATACGGCGACAAGCAACAACACCTGCCTACCGGTCATGCCATGAAGCCCGGCTCAAGGCGCTGGCGCATCGCCAGACGAATTCCCGTGGCGATTTCGCCCAATTTCCCCGTAAGCGTCGTCCGACCCCTTGCCCAGGCGCACATAGAAGACTTGGCGAGGCGATCTGTCCAGTCGCTTGTGACGCAAAAACGAGCATCGCGACGACGCCTTAACCTGCGTCAAGGCGCCGCAATCCCAGAAAACCCGAATAACGCGCTGCGTCAGGGGACGAATCCGCCGGCGGCCAGCGCCAAAATCAGGACAATTTCCCACGCGCATGAATGGACAAGGCAGCCTGCCCGTATCAGATATTGCGGCGGCGGGGCCGCTGCGGGCTCGGAACGGACCCGGGGCCATATGACGGAGGAGACGATAGGCGCGGCGATAGACGATAGGCCGGCCGTCGCCTGGATCGACGGGGCGCCCGTGGTTTTCGAGGAGGCCGTCGCGCAGGCCGAGCGCCTGATTCGCGCCAGCTCGCTGCCCGTGTTCGCCCATCTCGGCGCCGACGTGGAGGGTGCGCGCGAGGCCGTGTTGCTGGCGGAATTCGTCGGCGGCGTGCTCGACCATGCGGCTTCAACCGCTCTCCTTAGAGATCTGGACCCGATTCGCGAGACCGGCGGCATGCTGACGACGCCGCTGGAGGCGGCAGTGCGCGCCGATGTCGTCCTGCTGGTCGGCGCGGTCGCCGCGCCCGACTGGGTCTCCCGACCCGCGCGCCCTTACGATGCTGACATTCCACGCCGCACGCTACGCCTTGGCGAGGGTGCGGCCCTTCTGTCGCGCCTTGCGGCGCTGCGCGCGCGCGTCAAGCGAAGGCCCGTCGCATCCGCGCCAGCCGGCCTTGAGGAACAGGCGGAGACGCTGCGCGACGCCAGATTCGGAGTCGCGATCTGGGACGCGGCGGAATTGGAGGCCCTGGCCGTCGAGGCGATCCACGGCCTCGTGCGCGACCTCAATGAGACGACGCGGTTCTCGACGGCGTCCGCGCCCGCCCGCGACAATGGCGTTGGCGTGCAGACGGTGTGTGGCTGGATGACCGGCTTTCCGCTGCGCACGGGATTTGGCCGAGGCCAACCGGAACACGACCCCTGGCGCCATGATTCGCGCCGCCTGATCGCCTCGGGCGAGGCCGATTGCGTGATCTGGGTGTCCACGTTCGAGGGCGGCGCGGCGCCTTCGCAGGCCGTCGACATTGCTCTTTGCGCGGCGGGCGCGCAAATCGACGCGCGCGTGCGCTTCGCGGTGGCGCGGCCCGGTCTCGACTGCGATACGATCCTGCACGACAACGCGGCCGGCGCGCTCGTCGCGCGCAAGGCTGCGGCCGCGTCGTCAGCGCCGACCGCCGCCGCGACATTGGCGGCCATCCGCGCCCGGCTGGAGACGCCGCCATGCTGATCCGCATCGTCGGCGGGCGTGTGCTCGACCCCGCCAACCACCGCGACGAGATCGGCGACCTCTGGCTCGAAGGCGAGCGCGTCGTCGCCGCGCCCGCCCACGGCCGCGCCGACGAGACGTTTGACGCCTCGGGCTGCGTGGTGATGGCCGGCGCCATCGACATCCATTCGCATATCGCCGGCGCCAATGTGAATACCGCGCGTCTGCTGCTGCCCGAGCAGCACCGCGCCCATGCCGCGAGGCCCGCCGGGACGCCGCTCTCCAACGCCGGCTGGTCGACTTTCGAGACCGGCAAGCTTTATGCCCAGATGGGCTTCACCACCGTCGTCGAGCCGGCCGTGTCGCCCCACAACGCGCTGCACGCGCATCTGGAGCTTGCCGATACGCCCGTCATCGACAAGGCGATTTTGGCCATTCTCGGCAACGACGATTTCGGCTTGTCCTTGATGCGCGACGGCGCCGGGCCGGCGGCGATCCGCGATCACGTCGCCTGGACGCTGCAATCGTCCAAGGCGCTGGGGATAAAAGTCATCAACGCCGGCGGCGTCGCGGCCTTCAAAGACAACGTGCGCGCCTTCTCGTTCGACGATGTGGTGCCGCATTACGGGATGTCCAGCCGGCAGATCGTCAAGACGCTGCAACGTGCGGTCGCCGATCTCGGCGTGCCGCATCCCCTGCATATCCATTGCAACAACCTCGGGCTGCCCGGCAATTTCGAGACCGCGCTGGCGACGATCGCGGCGGCCGAGGATCTGCCGTTGCATCTGGCGCATCTGCAATTCTACGGCTACGGCCGCGAGGGCAAGCTTGGCTTTTCCTCCGCCGCGCCGAAACTCGCCGAGGCGGTCAACGCCGCCAAGAACGTCACCATCGACGTCGGCCAGGCGATGTTCGGCCAGACCGTGACCATCTCCTCCGATGTGTTGCGGCAATTCTCCGCTCGCGGCCAAGCGCATCCCAACAAATATGTCATCATCGACGGCGACGCCAACGGCGGCGGCATGCTGCCTTATAAATACAAGAGCGGCGCTTTCGCCAACGCCGTGCAATTCGCCGTCGGGCTTGAACTGTTCCTGCTGATCGAAGATCCCGGCCAGGTGTTCTTCACCACCGATCATCCCAATGGCGCGCCGTTCACCACTTATCCCGAGATATTCGCGCTGCTGATGAGCCGCGATCTGCGCGATCAATGGCTGGAGAAGCTGCCCGCCGAAGCGCTCGCCGTGACGACGCTGCGCGGCCTGCGGCGCGAATATACCTGGGCCGAGATCGCGGTGATGACCCGCGCGGCGCCGGCGCGGCTGTTGGGTTTGAGAGATCGCGGGCATCTGGGCGTCGGCGCGCGCGCCGACGTCGCCATCTACCGGCCCGGCCCCGATCTCGCGGCGACTTTCCGCCATGCCGAGCGCGTCTACAAGGACGGCGATTGCGTGGTGCGCGAGGGCGTCCTCACGCATTACCGCTTCGGCCGCGCCCTGCGCGTCGCGCCCGAACCCGACGCCGCGATGACCCGGCGCCTCGACGCCTATTACGACAGCCGCTACGGCCTCGACGCCGGGCTGCTCAGCGTGCCGGAGACGGCGCTCCCCCGCGAACCCTTCGAGACCGTCGCATGTCAGAGCTGACGGCCAACGGCGTCGCGATCGACGATACTTTCGCGGAAGCCTTCGACATGCGCGGCACCGCGCTCGTCATCACCGCCGACAGCCGCAAATGGGCGCTCCAGGCGGCCGTCACGATGACCGGCTTCGCCACCTCCGTCATCGCCTGCGGCTGCGAGGCCGGCATGGATCGCGAGCTTGGCCCGCACGAGACGCCCGACGGGCGGCCGGGCGTGCGGGTGTTGATGTTCGCCACCTCGACGGCGGAATTGCAGAAGCAGTTGCAAAACCGCGTCGGGCAATGCGTGCTGACGAGCCCCGGCTCGGCCTGCTACGCGGGTCTGGCGGCGGGCGAGGACAAGCTCAAGCTCGGCGCGGCGATCCGCTATTTCGCCGATGGCTGGCAGATCGCCAAGAAGGTCGGCGAGCGCCGATATTGGCGCCTGCCGGTGATGGACGGCGAGTTCGTCTGCGAATCGACCACGCCGATGACCAAACGCGCCGTCGGCGGCGGCAATCTGCTCATCATGGGCGCGACGCCGCAGACGACGCTGGCGGCGACCGAGGCGGCGGTGGAGGCGATGCGCGCCGTGCCCGACGCGATCATGCCTTTCCCCGGCGGCATCGTGCGCTCCGGCTCCAAGGTCGGCTCCAAATACAAGGGCGCCATCGCCTCGACCAACCATCTCTATTGCCCGACGCTCAAAGGCGCGGTCGACAGCGAGATCGGGCCGGAGATCGCCTGCGTCCTGGAGATCGTCATCGACGGGCTGACGAGCGAGGCGGTCGCTGCGGCGATGCGCGCCGGACTGAAGGCGATCGCCGATCTCGGGCCCGAGCGCGGCGCCTTGCGCGTCGGCGCCGGAAATTACGGCGGCAAGCTCGGCAAGCACCATTATCGGCTGAAGGAGCTCATGCCGTGAGCGGCTTCACCTTCCGGCTGCGCGCGCCGCCGCCGCAGCGCGTCGATCTCTCAGGCCTGACGCCGCAGGCGCTCGCCGGCCGCACCCTCGCCGAGATCGCGGCGCTGCCGATCCAGACAACACGCTCGGCGCTGAGCGTCGGCGACCTTTTCGACATAAGGGAAGGCGATCTCGACGAGATCGTATTCGAGGGCGGCGAGGAGCGGCTCGACTGGGTCGGCGCCGGCCTCGGCGCGGGCGCGATCCGCGTCGTCGGCGACGTCGGGGTTGAGGCCGGACGCGGCATGACGGGCGGCGCGCTGACCATTGAGGGGGGCGCCGGCGCCTTTGCCGGCTCCGGCCTGCGCGGCGGGCTGCTGAAGATCGGCGGCGACGCCGGCGAACGGCTCGGCGGCCCGCTCGCCGGCGAGACCGAGGGCATGAGCGGCGGCGCGATCCATGTCGGCGGGAACGCCGGCCCCCGCGCCGGCGACAAGATGCGGCGCGGCTTCCTGCTCATCGAGGGCGACGCCGGCGATTACGCTGGCAGCCGCATGATCGCCGGCACGCTGGCGATTGGCGGCCGGGCGGGCGCGCTGCCGGGCTATCTGATGAACCGGGGCACGATCCTGCTCGCGGGCGGCGTCGTCGAGATGGCGCCGACTTTCCTCGATTGCGGGGTGTTCGAATTGGTGGCCGCGCGGCTTCTCGCCGACCATGTCGAGACGATGAGCCCCCGCCTCGGCGCAGCCTTTCGCGGCCCGTTGCGGAGGTACGCCGGCGACCTCGCCGCGCTCGGCAAGGGCGAGATCTTCGTCGGAGCGCGGTAACGTCTTCGTCTTGCGGGCGACGCGGACTGGTCTTACACCCCTCAATCGTACGTTGCGATGGGACGTTTATTTTGGGGGGTCATGATGAATATGCAAAAGCTTGTCGCTGAAGGGATCGGCACGTTCTGGCTGACCTTCGGCGGATGCGGCGCAGCGATCTTTGCGGCGGCGTATCCCCAACTCGGCATCGGTTTCCTCGGCGTCGCCTTCGCCTTTGGCCTGACCGTGCTGACGATGGCTTATACGATCGGGCCGATCTCCGGTTGTCACCTGAACCCGGCCGTCACGGTTGGCCTCGCCGCCGGCGGCCGTTTCCCCAAGGCGGACATCGTACCCTACATCATCGCGCAGGTGATCGGCGCCATCGTCGCGGCCGTGGCGCTCTATATCATCGCCAGCGGCAAGCCTGGCTTTGAAGCTGGCGGCTTCGCCGCCAACGGCTATGGCGCACATTCGCCCGGCCATTATGGCCTGTTTTCCTGTTTTATCGCCGAAGTCGTGCTGACGATGATGTTCCTGTTCGTCATCATGGGCTCGACGCATTCGAAGGCGCCGGTCGGCTTCGCGCCGATCGCGATCGGCCTCTGCCTGACGCTGATCCACCTCATCTCGATCCCGATCACCAACACCTCCGTCAATCCGGCGCGCTCGACCGGCCCGGCTCTGTTCGCCGGCGCCTGGGCGATCGGTCAGCTCTGGATGTTCTGGGTCGCGCCGCTGATCGGCGGCGCGCTCGGCGGCGTCATCTTCCGCGCCCTGAGCCCGGAGCCGTCGGCGCAGATCGTCGGCAAGTAAG
>JAJYDD010000149.1 GCA_021777795.1 Pseudomonadota bacterium
GCAAGCTGCGCCTGTAAAGTGAACTTCACCTCATGCGCGGCGACGCGCTTGGCGATTTCGTCCACGAGGCCATTGGGCGCAAGCTTGGCGGCGTCGGCGGGGCTCAAATAGTCGAGGCCGCCCTCTGGGAAAATCCGATAGCGAAAGGTCGTCTTCGCGCCCTTGGCGTCGACGAAGACGAAACTGTCGACACCATTATAGGCTTCGCGCCCAAAACTCGACGGCGTGTGCAAGGCGCCAAAGGCCGCGATCGCGGCGGGATGGGCGGCGAAGAATTTCTCCGCCGCGGTCGGCTTCGGCGATCCCGGCGGGCTGGCCGCAATCGCCAGCAGCAGATCGCGGAAACCTTCGCCGGTGGCGACGGGGAAGAACGGCAGCGAGTTGGCGACGATATCGACATCGTCGCCGGAGGGCAGATGGAACTTCACCGCCATGCCGTGCGGATTGGCGGCGGCCGACCCGTCAGGCATGTTGGGCGCGCCGCTGGAATCGGAGAAGCGCACGGTCACCGGCACGCTGGCGGCGGAAAACAGCGCCGCCTTGCTTAGGGTCTTGCCGTTCGGGGAGGGAGTGAATACGCCCTCCAGCACAACCCCCTTGGCGTGATTGGCGCGCACGCCCGGATGATCGCCCCATACTTTGTTGAGCGCCGCCACGACCTGCTCGGCGAGCGTAGGCTCGTCCGCTAGCGCGCCGGCAGCCAGTATAGAGAAGAAGCCAGCGGCCAGCGTCAACGCAAATTTCGATCTCATCTTCCGCCCCCGATGTTAGCAGGCGTATTTAGCATTCTGGCGCGGGACGATCCCTCACACTCGCGTGAGAGGCGCCCTTAACCCGCCCTTATCCCGCCGCGCGCCATATTAGCGCGCATGTCCCTGGCTGCGCCCGCCCTCGCCGCCTCGCGCCCGCGCGGCGAGGCCCTTTCCTACGACCTCGCCCCGCATGCGCTGGCGCTGGCGATGTTCGCGCTATGCGCGTTTTCACCGGCGATCTTCAACGACAGCGACACCTGGTCCCATATCGCCACCGGCGATTGGATGCTGGCGCATCGCGCCATTCCCCATGTCGATCCCTTCACCTTCAGCGTTCCCGGCAAGCCGTGGGTCGCGCATGAATGGCTGAGCGAAATCCTGCTGGCGCTCGCCTACAAGGCCGGGGGCTTCGTCGGCGTCGCGCTGCTGACCGGCGCGGCGGCGGGTCTCGCCATATTCATCGTCGCGCGGGCCGCCGCGCGCGATCTCGGCGGCCCGGCGCTGGCGGCGGTCGGGACGCTCGCCATGCTGCTCGTCGCGCCGAGCCTGCTGGCAAGGCCGCATATTCTCGCGCTGCCCGTTTTCGCGCTGTGGACGCAGGCGCTGTTCGCCGCCCGCGACCGCGCCCCGCCGATCGCCTTCGCGCTGCTGATGACGCTGTGGGCGAACCTTCACGGCGGCTTCGCCGTCGGCCTCGCGCTCGTCGCGCCGGTCGCCCTTGAAGCGGTCACCGCCGCGCCGGCCGGCGGACGGGCGGCGCTCGCCCGCGCATGGGCCGTGTTCGCCCTCGCCGCGCTCGTCGCCGCGCTCATCAATCCCTTCGGTCTGGAAGGGCTGCTTTTCCCCGTCCGCTTGCTCGACCTGCACGCGCTGTCGCGCATCGGCGAATGGGCGCCCGAGAGCTTCGCCCATCCCAATGCGCTGGAGGCGGCGATCCTCGCCCTCATTGGCGTCGCGTTGACGCGGCCGCTGCGCCTGCCTGCTATCCGGCTCGTCATGCTCCTCGGCCTCCTGCATCTTTCGCTCGCTCACGCGCGTCATGAAATGCTGCTGGCGGTGATCGCGCCGATGCTGCTCGCCAAACCGCTCGCCGAAGCGCTCGGCGCGCCTGGTTCGACCGGGCGGCTCGACCGCCGCGCGGGCCTTGTCGCTGCGGCGCTCGCCATCGCCGCCATCCGCTTGCTTCTGCCGGCGCCGACGATTCCCGCCTACGCTTCGACACGCGCCGCGCTCGCCGCGCTGCCGGCCGCGATCACGGCCGAGCCCGTGCTCAACAGCTATGGGTTCGGCGGCTATCTCATCTTCGAGGGCGTCAAGCCCTATGTCGATGGTCGCGCCGATATGTTCGGCGACGCCTTCCTCAACAATTACGCCGAGATCGCGCGCGGCGAGCCGCAGGCGCTGAAGGGCGCGCTGGCGCATGAGCATATCGGCTGGACGATGTTCTCGCCCGGGCAAGGCGCGACGGCGGCGATGGACGCGCTGCCCGGCTGGCGGCGCGTTTACGCCGACGCGCGGGTGGTCGTCCACGCCCGCGACGGTCTATGAGAGCGTGAGTTTGAGGAGCGGCGAGATGCCCAACTGGTCAGAGACCCACACTTTTCTCGACGGCGAGTGGTTCGAGGGCAACAAGGCGATCCTGGGGCCGCGCACCCACGCCTTCTGGCTCGGCTCCAGCGTCTTCGACGGCGCCCGCGCTTTCGAGGGCGTGACGCCGGACCTTGAGCGCCATTGCGAGCGGCTCAACCGCTCCGCCAAGGCCATGTGGCTCAAGCCCCTGAAAACCGTTGAGGAAATGGCGGCTCTTGCGCAGGAGGGGGTGAAGAAGTTCAAGCCCGGCGCCGAACTCTACATCCGCCCCATGTACTGGGCCGAGACCAGCGGCGCGGGCGCTGTCGCCCTCGATCCGGAATCGACCCGATTCCTGCTGACGATCTACGAGACGCCGATGCCGGACGCGACCAAGGGCGTCTCGATCACCCGCTCGCCCTATGTCAAACCGCTCGCCAGCATGGCGGTGATCCAGGCCAAGGCCGGCTGCCTCTATCCCAACAATTCACGCGCCCTGCTGGAAGCGCGTGCGCGCGGTTTCGACAATTGCGTGATGTTCGACGGGCTCGGCAATGTCGCGGAACTCGCCACCGCCAACCTGTTCATCGCCAAGGACGGCGTCGTCAAGACGCCAATCGCCAATGGCTCGTTCCTCAACGGCGTCACCCGGCAGCGCGTCATCGGGCTCATGAAGCAGGCCGGCGTCGCGGTTTCGGAGACGACGCTTGCCTACGCCGATCTCGAACAGGCCGACGAGATCTTCGTCGCCGGCAATTTCGGCAAGGTGACGCCGGTTTCGCGCATCGACGCGCGGCTTTTGCCGCTGGGCCCCATGTTCGCCAAGGCGCGGGCGCTCTACTGGGACTTCGCGCACTCGCGCTGAAAGGCTGCGCGCCCTACATTGGCGCCTCTGATCCGGAGGCGCCGATGACCCGCTCCTATCTCGACATTGCGACAACGCCGAGCGTTGCGGCGGCGCAGGAGAGGCTCGACAGCCGCGCCCACAACGCCGAATCGGCCGAGCGCCGCGTCTTCACCCGCTTCGGCGCGGAGGAGGCCGCCTTCATCGCGGCGCGCGACAGTTTCTATATCGCGACCGTCTCCGAAACCGGCTGGCCCTATATCCAGCATCGCGGCGGGCCGTCGGGCTTCCTCAAGGTGCTCGGCGAAAAGACGCTCGGCCTCGCCGACTTCAGCGGCAACCGGCAATATCTCACGCTCGGCAATCTCGCCGCCTCGGACAAGGCGTCGCTGTTCCTCATGGACTATCTGCATCAGGCGCGCATGAAGCTGTTCGTGCGCGCCCGCGCCGTCGATCTCGCCGACGATCCCGATCTTGCCGAGCGGCTGGCGACGCCCGGCTACCGCGCCCGCATCGAACGCGGCTTCATTTTCGAACTGGAGGCGCTGGACTGGAACTGCCGCCAGCATATCGTCAAACGGCTGACGCTGCCGGAAGTAACGGGCGTGGTGGCGACCCTGCAAGAGCGAATCGCGGCGCTGGAGGCGGAAAACACGGCTCTGCGCGGCGTTTCCGTCCCACCGCGCGCAGATTTGTGAATCGCCCCCTCCCCAGGCGCGAAGTTTTTGTCTAACAACGCGCAGCCGTTTCCAGAGGGTGCTTCCATGTTCACGCCGCAAATCGAAGTCAGCGCCAAGGGCGGCGCGCCCCGCGTGGACGACATTCTGACCCCCGAGGCTTTGGCCTTCGTGGCCGAGTTGCATCGCCGCTTCAACCCGCGCCGGCTGGAGCTTTTGGAGGCGCGCGCGACGCGGCAGAAGGCGTTCGACGCCGGCGTGACGCCCGATTTCCTCGCCGAAACCAAGGCGATCCGCGATGGCGATTGGAAAGTCGCCGCCGTCCCCGCCGACCTCATCGACCGCCGCGTCGAAATCACCGGCCCCGTCGACCGCAAGATGATCGTCAACGCCTTGAACTCCGGCGCCAAGGTGTTCATGGCCGATTTCGAGGACGCCTCCTCGCCGGTTTTCGCCAACATGATCGAGGGCCAGGCGAACCTGAAAGAGCTTTGGGCGGGGACGATCGGCTTCACCGACGAGAGGACCGGCAAGCATTACGAGCTCAAAAGCGAGCGCGCCGCCTTGATGGTGCGCCCGCGCGGCTGGCACCTCAACGAGCGTCACGTCAAGATCGACGGCGAGGAAATCTCGGGTTCGCTGTTCGATTTCGGCCTCTACGTGTTCCATTGCGCCAAGGCGCAGAAGGCCGCAGGCTCCACCCCCGCCTTCTACCTGCCGAAGATGGAGAGCCATAAAGAGGCGCGGCTATGGAACGACGCCTTCTCATTCGCGGAAAAGACGCTCGGCTTTGAAAACGGAACCTTCAAGGCGACGGTGCTGATCGAGACTTTGCCCGCCGCCTTCGAGATGGACGAGATTCTCTACGAGCTTCGCGACCACATCGTCGGCCTCAACTGCGGCCGCTGGGATTATATCTTCTCCTTCATCAAGCGGCTGGCGAAGAACCCGAAGTTCCTCACCCCCGACCGCTCGGTGATGACGATGGGCAAGGCGTTCCTCAACGCCTATTCGCTGCTGCTCATCAAGACCTGCCACCGTCGCGGGGCCTTCGCGATGGGCGGCATGGCGGCGCAAATTCCGATCAAGGGCGATCCCGCCGCCAACGAGGCCGCCTTCGCCAAAGTGCGCGCCGACAAGGAACGCGAGGCCGGCAATGGCCATGACGGCACCTGGGTCGCCCATCCCGATCTCGTGCCGGTGGCCATGCAGGTGTTCAATCGGCTGATGCCGCAAGCCAACCAACTCGGCAAGTTGCGCGCGGACGTGAACGTCTCCGCCGCCGATCTGCTGGAAGTCCACGCGGGCGAGCGCACGGAGGACGGCCTGCGCGAAAACATCCGCGTCGGCGTGCAATATATCGAGGCGTGGCTGCGCGGCCGCGGCGCCGTGCCGCTCTACAATCTCATGGAGGACGCCGCCACCGCCGAGATTTCGCGCGCCCAGATCTGGCAATGGCTGCATCACAAGACCACGCTCTCCGACGGCCGCACGGTGACGCCGGATCTGTTCCGCGCGACGCTCGCCGACGAGATGGTCAAGGTGCGCGCGGCGGTCGGCGAAGCGGCCTTCACCGGCGGGCGTTTCGACGAGGCGATCGACCTGTTCTCCAAAATGTCGCTGAGCGAGACTTTTGAGGAATTCCTGACCCTGCCCGCCTATCGGTTGATCGATTGAGCCAGACAGCAGCGCCGCGCGCGACGCGCGGCCAGATATTGGCGATGGCGTTCACTGCGGGCGCCGTCGTCGCCAACATTTATTTCAGCCAGCCGATGCTGCCGCTGATCGCGCAAAGCCTGCACGCGCCGGCGAGCGCCATCGGCCTCATTCCCGCCTGTAATCTGGCGGGCTTCGCCTGCGGCCTGGCTCTGCTCGTGCCGCTTGGCGACGCTTTCGACCGCAAGCGCATCGTGCTGGCGCAGATCGCACTCGCCGGCGTGTTCGCGATCGTCGCCGCGCTCGCGCCCAATCTGTCGGTGTTGCTGGCGGCCTCGCTCGGGCTCGGCTTCGTCAGTTGCGCGCCGCAGCAGATGGTGCCCTTCGCCGCCTCGATGGCCGCGCCCTCCGAGCGCGGCCGCGCGGTCGGGACCGTCGTCTCCGGCATCATGTTCGGCCTGCTGACGGGGCGGGTCGTCGGCGGCGCCTTGTCGGCGGTGGTCGGCTGGCGGCTGGTGTTCGGCTTCGCGGCGCTGTTCATGGCCGCCGCCTTCGCGATCACCGCGCGGTTGCTGCCTCGCGCCCGGCCGACGTCGGACCTCTCTTATGGGCGTCTGCTCGCGTCGCTGTGGCCGCTGTTTCGCGATCACCCGGCGCTGCGCAACGCCATCGCCACGCAGACGCTGCTGTGGGTGGCGTTCAACGCCTTCTGGGCGTCGCTGGCGAGCCTGCTCGCGCAAAGCTGGGGGCTCGGGCCGTTCTACGCCGGGGCCTTCGGCCTCGTCGGCGTCGCCGGGGCGCTGGCGGCGAGCGCCGGCGGCCGCGCCGCTGACCGCATGGGGCCTCTGCGCGTGCTGGCCTTCGGCGTGCTATGCGTGGCGCTGGCCTATGTCGCGCTGGCGTTGGCGGGCGCATCGCTGGCGGCGCTGGTGGTTGGCGTCGTGTTGCTCGATCTCGGCTGCCAGTCGGCTTTGGTCTCCAACCAGACCCGCATCTTCGCGCTCGACCCCACCGCGCAAGGGCGGATCAACACGTTGTTCATGGTGTCGATCTTCCTCGGCGGCGCCGCTGGCGCGGCGTTGAGCGGCGTCTTGATGGCGCGTGTCGGCTGGAGCGGCGTGGTCGCGGAAGGGCTGGTCGCCAGCGCGCTCGCCGGCCTCGCCCATTCGCGCGCGTTTCAGTCGAGGCCGGCGTCGGCGAGATCGTGATTGAGCACGCGCGCCAGCGCGGCGGTCGCCATTTTATGGTCCTCGCGCTGCGGCAGGCCGGAGACCGCGACCGCGCCGATGCAGCCCGCCCCGCGCACGAAGATCGGGAAGGCGCCGCCATGCACGGCGTAATCGCGCTCCGGCAGCGCGCCTAAGTCGGCGAGCGTGCGCCCGGCGGCGGCCAGTTGCAACCCGATCGCGTAAGAGCAACGCTGGAAGCGCCGCACCGAATTGATCTTGCGCCGCGCCCAATCGAAATTGTCGTCCGTCGCGCCGGGCAGCGCGAAAGCGGCGAGCCTCACCGCCCAGGTCTCGACCACGGCCACGATCGGCGCCCGACGCGCCAGCCCGTCCTCGCGCAAGGCGAGCGCCAGCGCCCAGGCCGTCTCCGAATCGAAGGCGTCGAAGCGCAGCCTTTGCTCCTGCGAGGCGATGCGGGCGAGATCGGAGTCCATCTCAGCCTCCGTTCTTGATGTCCTCGGGGCGCGGCATGGAGATGATGTTGTAGCCGGCGTCGACGTAATGCACCTCGCCGGTCACCCCCGACGACAGATCGCTCAGCAGATAGAGCGCGGCGCCGCCGACTTCGTCGATGGAGACGGTCTTGCGCAACGGCGAGTGGTCGCGCTGGAAATTGAACATGAAGCGCGCATCGCCGATGCCGGCGCCGGCCAGCGTGCGGATCGGCCCCGCCGAGATGGCGTTGACGCGGATGCCCTGCGGTCCGAAATCGGCGGCCAGATAGCGCACGCTCGCCTCCAACGCCGCCTTGGCGACGCCCATCACGTTGTAATTCGGCATGACGCGGGTCGAGCCGCCAAAGGTCAGCGTCAGCAACCCGCCGCCGTTCGGCATCCGTTCGGCCGCGCGCTTGGCAAGCTCAGTGAAGGAGAAGGCCGAGATCGTCAGCGTGCGCTGGAAATTGGCGCGGCTGGTGTCGACGTAGCGGCCCTTGAGTTCGTTGCGGTCGGAAAAGCCGATGCAATGGACGAGAAAATCGAACGTCCCCCACTCCGCGCCGAGGCGCTCGAACAGCACATCGACGGAATCGATGTCCTCGACGTCGCAGGGCAGCACCAGCTTCGAGCCGAGGCTGGCGGCGAGCGGCGTGACGCGCTTGCCGAGCGCCTCGCCCTGATAGCTGAACGCGAGTTCCGCTCCCGCCGCGCTGAGCTTGCGCGCAATGCCCCAGGCGATGGAGTGATCGTTGGCGACCCCCATGATGAGGCCGCGCTTTCCCTGCATCAGTTCCGTGGTCATGCGTCGATGTGCTTGAAGACGAGGGTCGCGTTGGCGCCGCCGAAGCCGAAGGAGTTGGAGAGCACCGCCCGCAGCGAAACATTGTCGCGCCGCTTGCGCAGGATCGGCATGTCTTCGAAGGCGGGGTCGAGTTCCTCGATATTGGCGCTCTCGCAGATGAATCCGTTCTGCATCATCAGCAGCGAATAGATCGCCTCGTGCACGCCCGTCGCGCCCTGCGAGTGGCCGGTCAGCGATTTCGTCGCCGAGATCGGCGGACAGGCTTCGCCGGCGCCGAACACGGCGCGGATCGCTTCCATCTCCTTGAGATCGCCGACCGGCGTCGAGGTCGCATGCGGGTTGATGTAGTCGACGGGGACCTTCACGTTGGCCAAAGCCTGACGCATGCAGCGCGCCGCGCCCTCGCCGGAGGGCGCCACCATATCGACGCCGTCGGAGGTCGCGCCGTAGCCGACGATTTCGCCATAGATGCGCGCGCCGCGCGCCTTGGCGCGCTCCAGGTTTTCCAGCACAAGAACGCCGGCCCCGGCGGAGATGACGAAGCCGTCGCGATTCTTGTCATAGGCGCGCGAAGCCTTTTCCGGCGTCTCGTTGTAACGCGACGACATCGCCCCCATCGCGTCGAACAGCACCGACAAAGTCCAGTCGAGTTCCTCGCAGCCGCCGGCGAACATCACATCCTGCTTGCCATAGAGAATGTGCTCGTAGGCCGCGCCGATGCAATGGTTCGAGGTCGCGCAGGCCGAGGAGATGGAATAGCTCACGCCCTTGATCTTGAACCAAGTCGAAAGCGTCGCGCTCGCCGTCGAGGACATGGACTTCGGCACGGCGTAGGGGCCGACTCGCTTCGGTCCTTTCGCGCGCGCAATGTCGGCGGCTTCGACGATAGACCGCG
>JAJYDD010000150.1 GCA_021777795.1 Pseudomonadota bacterium
CGCCACGCAGGGCGCGAACGTAACCCTCGACAAGTTTGACGCGCGCGGCGTCGGGCTTTTGCGGCGCGGCCAGCGGGTCGAAGCCGCTCCAGGCGATGGCGCTCGTAAACCAGCGTCGCGCCGCCGGCCACTGGCCGCGCAACTCCGCGCCCCAGCCCAGCGCCTGCGCGCCGACCGCGCTATGGTCGGCCACGACCGCGTCCTCGAAGCGCTGGCGCGCCTCCGGGTTGACCGTGAGCGCCGGCTTATTGGCCGTAAGCCAAGCGACCATGCCGCCGTAATAGACATCGCGCACGGCGGGAATGGCGCGCTCCGCATAGCCGAAGGCGGCCAGTTCCTCGTAACGGCCGAGCGCGCTGAGACTCAGCGCCACGCCTTCCTTGGCCTTGGCGGCGTCGCCGCCCCAGGCGATGGCGTCGCGGAACCAGGTCAGGGCGTGTTCGAAATCCTTGTTCTGGTAGGAGAGCCAGCCGACCGACAGCGCGCCCTCGCCGGAATGGGCCTTGGCGATCTCGGCCTCGACGCCGGCGTATTTGGCCGCCGCCTGCGGGTCGGAATTTCCCGAGGCGCGCAAGGCCAGCAATTCGCTGCGCAGATAGATGATGTCGAAACGCGGCGACAGGCCGCGCCAGCGTTGCGCCAGCTTGGTCGCGTCGCCAAACTTGCGGTCCGCCTGCAAGGCCGCGACATAGCCCTCGATCAGGCCGGGATCGGGGGCGCGAGCGTTCGACCAGCGCAGCGCCTTGTCGAACCAGGCGGCGGCCGCGTCCTGATCGTGCGCGCGCAATCGCCGCCAGCCGAGCGCCGTCGCCGCCGGCGCCGAGCGCGCGTCTTCGATGGCCGAGACGAAGCGGCTCATGCGCTCGGGCGAGATGTCCGGCCCGGTCGTTCGGTTCAGCGCATCGACGGCCAGCGACAGGAACAGATCGGCCAGCGCCGGGGAGCGTTGGCGCGCGGCCCAGGCGAGCGCCTCGGCCTCGTCGGCCCGTCCGAGCGCGCGCAGCGTCTCGGCGTAGCCCTGCTCGGTCTTGGCCAGAGCCGCGAAAGTCTCGACATAGGCCACGGCGTCGTCGGGACGCGCCGCCGAACTGGCATAGGCCAGCGGCGTGCGCCGGTAGTCGTCGGGCGCGAGCGCAAGCTTGGCCAGGATCGGCTGGTAATCCACGCCCGTCGTCGCCGGATGCGCCGCCGCTGCGGCGCGCTGCGCCGGCCACCAGTCGAGCGCGTTCTTGAACCAGCGCGCGGCCTGCGGCAACTCGCGCCGCTCCAGCCGATACCAACCGAGCGCCTGCGCGCCGAGCGGCGATTTGACGGAGGCGACCGTCGCCGCGAAATCCTTCACCTGCGCTTCGTCGACGGGCTCGGGCGGATTGTCGCGCGCCAGCCGCTGCGCCATCACGTCGATATAGAGCGTCTTCATCGCCGGCGACTGGGCGACCCAGGGCCAAGCGACACTCTCCGCCGCCGCCAGGCGGCCGACGCGGCGCAGCGTCAGCCCCAGGCCCTCGTCGGTCTTGACGTCGCGCTTGTCGGCGTCGCCCCAGGCGACGGCGAGCTTCAGCCATTGCCCGCCATAGCCGCAGGCGGCCTCGCCGTAGCGATACCAGCCGAGCGCCCGCGCGCCCTTGACATCACGCTCGGCGAGCACGCGCTCGGAAAGCCGGCGCACCCGCCCCTCGCCCATCGGATAGACCGGCGCCTGGCTGGTCAGTTCCTGAACGCCGATGTCGACATAGAGCGCGCCCAGCGTCGGGTCGCGCTCGCGCCAGGCATAGGCGAGGTCTTCGGCGCCCGTGAGCGCGCCGACGGCCTTCAACGACAACGCGAGCCCGCGCGCGGTCTCGACATCCTCGTCGCTGGCGGCGCTCCAGACGGCGGCCTTGCGGAACCAGGGCGCGGCATAGACGCAATTGCCCTCTTTCAGCCGATACCAACCGATCGCCTGCGCCCCGGCGGAGGAATGGTCGGCGCGCACGAGACCGACGAAACGGTTGAGCCGCAGCGGATCGAGGCTCGCCTTGTTGGCCGAGAGTTCGGCGACGACGGTCGAGACATAGATCGCGCGCATGTCGGCGGAATCGCCGTGGAACGCCCAGGCGACGTTCTCGGCCTCGGCGAGCGCGCCCGTCTGCTTGAGGGCGAGCGCGAGGCCCTGGTTGGAGGCCAGATCCGGCTTGCCCTGCCCCCAGGCGACCGCCTTGCGGAACCAGCCGATGGCGCTGGCGTAATCGGCGGAGCGGTAGTGCAGCCAGCCCAACGCGGAGGCCGCCGCGACGCTTCTGCGCCGCCCCGCGACGTCGTAGAAATGGGCGAGTTGGTCGGCTTTCAGCGCCGAGGCGGCCGGCGCGGCGTCGACGGCCGCGCTCATCAGGTTGACGAACAAGGCCTCCAGCGACGGGCCGGCGCCGCGCCAGAGGTCGGCGACCGCCGCAGCGTCATCGAGCCGCCCGGAGCGCGCCAGCGCCCGGCCATAACCCTCGATGGCGCTCGCCGTCTCCGGCGCGACCGCGCCGGGGCCCGGCTTGGCGTTGGGATCGACGCCCTTCCACGACAGCGCGCCGCCGAACCAGGTGACGGCGTTGTCCCATTCGCCGCGATTGTAGCGATACCAACCGAGCGCCTGCGCGCCGGCGAAGGCGTGGTCGCCTTCGACGACGGCGGCGAAATCGGCCAATTCCTGTTCGGAAATCTTGGGCGGCGGCGACACTCGCGTCAGCAACTCGGCGCTGGCGCCGATATAGGTCTGGCGCAGGGTTTTGGAGACGTCGCGCCAAGCATAGGCGAGGGCGAGCGCCTGCTCGACGTGGCCTAGCTTGAGCAGCGACAGCGCGTGGCCTTCGACGAGGTTGATTTCCGTGGCGTCGGCGCTGGCGGGCGCGCCGAGGCTGGCGAGCGCGAACCAATGCTCGGCCTTGTCGAAATCGCCGAGATTATATTCGTACCAGCCGGCGAGCGCGAGATCGGCCGGGGCATGGCTGCGCCCGACCTCGGCGAAGAAATCGGCGAGCGCGCGCGGCTCGATCGTCGGATGGCTCTTGCCCTGGTTGAGCGCGGCGATCTCGGCGCGAGTGAGATCGAGCTTGGCCGCGTCGAACTCGGTCGCCCCGTCGGCCGATTTCGCCCCCATCGCGATGAGCGACAGCGTCTGGTCAAAGGTGAAGCGCGAGATCGCCTTGCGCACCGTCGCCAGCCGCTCATCGTGATCGGGACAGGTGGCGACGATGGCATGGTAGATCTCGAAGGCGCGCTTGGGCAGATCGACGGCCAGGAAAGCGTCGGCGGCGCGCCAGTCGGCGTCCATATAGGCGCAATGCAGGATCGAGGGGTCGGCGTCGGCGACGGCGAGCGCCTCGGCCGGCTTATGCGCGTCGGTCAACTTGACCAGTTCCTCGATCGCCGCCTTGCGCGCGATCTTCGTCATCAGATCGCGCGAGGGCTTCCAGCCCGGCGTCGAGCGTTCCTTCAACGCGATGCCAGCCTTCAGCTCTTCGAGGCGATCGGCGGCGAGCAGATCCCAGAACGGTTGCTCGTCGGCGCCGGCGCCAGCGCTAGCGTAAATGTTGGTCGGCGGCGTCCAGTTCGGATGCAGCGCTTTGAGCCGCCGGATTTCGGCGTTGGCGCGGGCGTAATTGTGCAGCGAGGCGTAATAGCGCAGCGCGCTCTCATCCACCGCCGACTCGCTGGCGGAGACCGCAAACAGGGCGCCGAATAGCGGCGCCTGATAGATGTGCGGATAAGGCCCGTCGGCGGCGGGGCTCTTGGGTTGAAGCGAAGCGGGGCCGGCCTCGCCAGCGGCGACGAAATCGCTGAGCGAGGGCGGCGCGGCCTTGCGTGTGGACGCGCGCGCGGGGGCGGCGGCGAACGAAGCCGCTGCGACGCACGCAACCACAAGACGCAGAATTAACATTGCGGATACCGAACCCGTAGCGCCGTTAACGAAAGCATGTGAAGGGTTGCGGAATAGTATCTTTCCGGCTGAACCTCCAAAAGCTCGGGAGGAAATTTCTCGCCCTGCACGGCGCAGCGGGCGAGCGCGGCAAGGGCGCGATAGCCGCGATCGGCGAAACTCTGGGTAATGGCGCCCGTCTCCACATTAATGACCGTCGGCGCGCCGCCCGAGGCGCCAAGCCAACTCTTCGTCAAGGCGACCAGCCGCGACTTCGCTTCGGGCGGACCCCAGGCGAGATAAAGCGGCGCACGGATCAACTCGTAGCCGAACACCGGCGGCCGCCCTTGCGCGGGCGCGACGCCGCCCTTGAGCCCGATCCAATCCGACGGCAGCGCGTAGGGGCCGAATTTCGCCGCGTCGTAGAGCGCCAGGCCGCTATGCTCCAGCCCCCGCCAATCGACCTCCGGGGCGACGTTCGCCAGCGCCTCCATCGCCGGAAACACCCAATAGGAGAGATTGACCACCGGGCCGTCCAGCGAATCGTCGGGGCCGAAGCCGTAGACGCCCGGCCGCAGCGCCGGGCCGAACACGGTCGGGAACACGACCTCGCGCGACAGAGCCAGCGCGATGCGGCGCGCCTGCGCCGTATATTCGGGCTTGCGCCAGCGTTTGCCAGCCTCCGCGAGCCCCCAGGCGATGAGCAAATCGCCGTCGGTGGCGTTGTTCTTGTCGCGCACATGCGGATTGTCGCGCGGGCGCCAGCGCCAGGCGGCCAGATGATCGCCCCTGACCTCCAGATTCGCCGCCGTCCAGGCCCACAGCCGCGCGAACGTCTCGGGATCGTCGTTGAAGGCGGCCAGCACCAGCCCGTAGCCCTGCCCTTCGCTATGGCTGACGTCGTCGGCTGAATCATCGACCAGCCGCCCATCGGCGGCGATGAAGCGCGCCTTGTAGCGCGCCCAATTGTCGGCGCCGTCCGCGCGCGCGGGGCCGACCAGGCTCAGCGCCGCCGCCAGCGCCAGCGCGAGCGTCATGATGGGCCTCACGAGCGGTTGCCGTGCACGCGCACCACGGCGGCGGTGGCCAACCCCAGCAGCAGCGCCACGACCAGGATCGCCAGCGCGTAATAATCGAGGTTGGTCGAGAGGAAGCCGGCGGCGATGAGGCGCAGATTGCCGGGGGTGAGTTCGCCGGTGGGAATGAAATAGCTTTGCATCGAGGGATCGATGCTGCGGGCGCCGCCGCGCGGCGTGAAGGCCGCGGCGCGGCCTTCGATCTCGTTCCAGTTCGACGGCGCAACGAGCCCGGTCATGTCGCGCGCGAGGCTGGCGCGGCTGGCGCCGAGCACCAGCGTCCAGGCCCCCAGGCCGTGCGGCGGCGGCGCCTGGGAGAGCAGCACGGTCGCCCGCTCCGGCGCCTCGATCGGATCGTCGGGCGCGCGCAGCAGCGCGAAATCGTCGCGGTGGATGTCGATGTAGCGGTCATAGAGCGCGCGCAAAGTCAGGCGCGGCGCGAAATCCTCCGGCGCGGCGTGCCCGCCTTCGGCCCATTGATCGTAGACCTGCGTCGAATCCAACGACTGACCGGGCGGCGCCGCGCCGGGCTCGGCTAGCGCGGTTTCGACGACGTTCGGCCGCGCCCAGATCTTGCGCAAGGCCTCGTAATCGACGCCAAGCTGCGAGATGAGGCCCGGCTCGAAATCGTCGAGCGCGCCGATGTAGAGCACCGAGTTCTTGGCGGCGACGCGGCGGTCGAAGCTGATATGCGCGGCCATCGGACGCCCGGCGACCGCCGCCGTGCGGGCGAGATAGGCGCCCACCGCCGACAGCGTGCGCCGGTCGTGGCTGGCGACGAAAATGACGCCGTCGTCGGTCTGATAGGGAAAGCCGCTCGAAAGCGTCGCCGCCAGATTGGGCAGACGGCCGATATGGGCGAAAGCCGGCATGATGAGCGCCGAACGGTCGAATAGCACGAAGCGTTTGCGCATGCCCATGAGATGCTTGACCTCGCAGGCGCCGTCGCCCGCGTCGGGCGTCTGCGCCTCGACCACGACATGATTGACGCCGGGCCTCAGCGCGCTCAGGTTGACCGACACCGGACGGTTGCGAAAGACGTCGCCGCGCGGGTTCTTCATCGGCATGGAGCCCGCCTCGCGATCGTTGACGCGCACCAGGATCTGGGCGGTCGGCAGCAGGCCGTTGGCGTAGCCCGCCGTCAGCGACAGCGTCAGCTTGTCATAATCGGCGGGGTAAAAATCGCCGGGCAGCTTGATGTCGAAGGCGGCGCGAAACAGCCGGCCGCTGAACTCCTCGGTCTTGACCCCGAGTTCGCTGAGCGGCACGCGCACGGCGTCGTCGATGGGATAGCCGAACTGGTTGACGAGCGCGCGCGCGGCGGCCGGAATTTCGGCCCGCTCCTGCGGCGGATGGATCGGCAATATGCCGTCGATCGCCGCCGCCGTCTCGCGCTGGCCGTCGCCGGCCGCCACCACGACGACGCGGCCGGAAATGTCCTGACCCTCGACCGACAGTTCGCGCCCGTCGCCGGAGTTCAAGAACCGACCGAAGCCGTGCGCCGCCAGGAAGCCGCGCTCGCCGGCCAGCACATAGAGGCCGGGACTGTTGGGAACGTCGGGGACGATCTCCACCCTCGGGCGCTGCACATTGGCGCGTATGGCGACCGCCTCGACCGCGCGCATGGCGTTGTCGACGGCTGCGGCGTCGGCCCCATCGGGCAGCACGAGGCGGATCGTCACCGCCCCGGAAGCGTCGGGCGAGATCGCCGCGAGATCGTCGAGCACCTCGACGTGCGGATCGGAAACGCCGGGGAAGGCGAGCCCGGAGGAGGTGGGATCGACCTGCGTCCACAATTCGTAAGTCGCCTCCAGCGAGCAATCGACGCGGTGGCGCTGCGAAACGGCGATGCGCAGGCTGTTGTAGCCGGGCGTCAGCAGGCCGCGCGGCAGTTCGACGTCGAGCGCGCCGGGATCAGTGGCGGCCGCGATCGGGGTCTGCGCGATCGGCACGTCATTGACGCTGATCGACAGCGACGACGCCTCGGGCATGACGGAAATGGCGTTGGTGAAGCCGATATGGACGCGCGCGCGGGTGCGCGCCTCGGCGGCGGTGACATAGATCGGCCAGGTCTTGGCGCTGGTCTCACCCTCGAAGCGCAATTGCAGCGGGTCCGCGCCCAGCCGGTGCAGGGCCTCGCCGCCCGGGTTGGAGTCGGCGGACGCCGGCCCGCACAGCGCGAACGCCAAGCCGAGGGCGAGCCAGAAGGCTTTCAATCGCATGGATAAGCCCCTCTCAGGCGGTCGCGGCGCGGACGGGCGCGGGCGCCACGACGACGGCAGGCTCCGCGATCTGCGATCCGCCGCCGGCGCCGGTGTCCTTGGGCGTGGACTCGGCGCGCCTTGCGCGCCATTCCGCATAGAGAAGCTGGAAGCCGCGCGGCGGCCCGAGCGCGGCCCAGACGACGAAAGTCGTCAGACCGTGCAGAATGCCGCGCGGGCGCCGGCGCGCCTCGCGGAACGCGGCGATCTCCTTGGCGTCGCCGAACATCAGATCGCCGATCGCCTGATAATGCCGGCGCTTCAGCTTGCCGAAGGAGAAGCCGATCTCCATGACGTCGTCGTGTTCGCAGAAATTGCTGACGACGACGGGGAAGCTCTGCGCGCCCGAACCGGAGCGCAACTTGACGTCGACCACCGCCGGCGCGCCCTCGTGAACGGTCAGCGTCAGCCGGTCGAGCGGAATGCTGACCCGGCAGCCGCCATAGGAAACGTCGAGCGCCTTGCCCGGCAAGATGGCGCTGCCGATGGCGACATCGACCGGCCGGTCGAGCGCGACGCGGTTAGTGCGGCGCTCGGAGACGACGCCGAGCGCCGCCGCCGACATCATGAGGTTGAACAGATTCCACATGGCGACGACGCCGAGAAGCTCATTGGCGTCGCGCTCGGTGAACCAGCGCCAGATGCAAACCACCATCGACACCGCATAGACGCCGAACAACACGAAGAACGGCGCCGCGAGTTCCGACAGATGGTCCTTGTCGAGGCTGTTGCCTTTGTCGGTGACATTGAAGGTCGGTTTGTAGGGATTGAGGATGACGCTGAATAGGCCGCGCGCGAGATAGAGCGTCTGCATGTATTCATAGACTTCCGACACCACCGCCCAGCGCACGCGGCCGTAGAGGTAGTTCTGCATCATCATGTTCGCCATCATGTAAAGCACCGTGTAGGAGATGAACTCCTGCATGTTGGCGACATAGATCTGCATATTGAAATAGATGAAGAGAAGCGGCGAGACGAGGAACGGCAGCCGGAAAATCGGGAAGAACCAATAGGTCATGTTGGAGACATAGCAAATCTTCTGCGCGAGGCTGAGGCCGCGCTTGAAGACCGGATTCTTCAGCAAAAAAATCTGGAACATGCCGCGCGCCCAGCGCGAACGCTGGCCGATGAAGGAAGAAAAGGTCTCCGGCTGGAGGCCCGAGATCATCGGCTTATCGACATAAAGGCTGTGCCAGCCGCGCGAATGCAGATCGAGCGCGGTCTCGCAATCCTCGGTGATGGTGATGCCGGAGAAGCCGCCGACCAGTTGCAGGGCCTCGCGGCGGATGACCGCCGCCGAGCCGCAGAAAAAGGCGCCGTTCCACTTGTCGAGACCCTTCTGGATGATGCCGTAGAACATCTCGTTCTCCGACGGCATGTTCTGGAAAGTTTCGAGATTGCGCTCCAGCGGGTCGGGATTGGTGAAGAAATGCGGCGTCTGGCAGAGGAAAAGCTTCGGGTCGTCGCGGAAATATCCGACTGTCTCTCTCAGGAACTGGCGCACGGGAACATGGTCGGCGTCGAAGACGACGATGAGTTCGCCGGTGGATTGCTGGAAGCAATTGTTCATATTGCCGGCTTTGGCGTGCTCGTTCCGGGCGCGCGTGAGGTAT
>JAJYDD010000151.1 GCA_021777795.1 Pseudomonadota bacterium
GCGGGCTTGCTGCCGCGGGCGATGGGCCGCGTCGAGACCTTTACCCGCACTCCGGTGATCGCGACGCTGGCGGCGGGGGCCCTCATCCTCGCGACCGCCCTTCTCGCGCCGTTCGAACGGCTGCTGACGGCGGCGAATGCGCTTATGCTGACGCTTTTTCTCATGGTCGATGTGTCGCTGCTGCTCGTGAAGCGCCGCGAACCGTCATCGCGCCCGCCGTTCCGCGTGCCCCGGTGGACGCCGTACGCCGCCATCGCGGGGACATTGGTTTTGCTTTTCGCTGGCGCGCGCGGCTGAGCGATTGCGCGCCATCTTGCCGCCGCCCCTCGCCTCGCCCACATATCCTCCATGCTTGACACTCTCACCTTCGCGCTCGACGCCGAGACGGACTCGCACGGCGTCGGCGCCCTCGCCCAGCCCTCCGACGGCGAAGCCCTCGACGTCTATTCGCGCGTCATTACCGAGGCCGTCGACAGGGTCGGCCCCAGCGTCGTGCGCGTCGATGTGCGCGGCGGCGCCGGCTCCGGCGTCATCGTTTCGCCGGATGGGCTCGCGCTCACCAACAGCCATGTCGTCGGCGGCGCGCGCAGCGTCAGCCTAACCACGCTCGACGGCCGTCAGCTCACCGCCCGCGTGCTCGGCGACGATCCCGACACCGACCTGGCGCTTCTGCGGGTCGAAGCCGACGTCCATCTACCCGCCGCAAAGCTCGGCGATTCCGCTAAGCTGAAGCGCGGCCAAATCGCCATCGCCATCGGCAACCCGCTCGGCTTCGACGCCACCGTCACCGCCGGAGTGGTCTCGGCGCTCGGGCGCTCGCTGCGCTCCAAGTCCGGCCGCATGATCGAGGACGTCGTGCAGACGGACGCCGCGCTCAATCCCGGCAATTCCGGCGGGCCGCTGGTCTCCTCGGCCGGCGAGGTCATCGGCATCAACACCGCCATCATCATGGGCGCGCAGGGCATTTGCTTTGCGGTAGCCGCCAACACCGCCCATTTCGTGGCCGGCGAGATCGCCCGTCACGGCCGCGTGCGCCGCGCCTTCATCGGCGTGGCGGCGGCGACGACGCTGGTTCCGCGTCGCATCGCCCTCGTTCAAGGCCTGGAGCAGACCCATGCCGCCCAACTCACCGAAATCGATCAATCGGGGCCGGCGGCTCAGGCGGGGCTGCTGACCGGCGATCTCGTCATTGCGCTCGATGGCAAGCCGGTGCGCGGCGCCGCCGATCTCGTGCGCGCGCTCGATGCGCAGGTGATCGGCCGCGCCGTCAGCATCGACTTCCTGCGCCGCTCCCAGCGTCTGCGGCTGTGGATCGGCCCGACGGAGCGGCGGGGGGCCTAAACTACTCGCGCGGCGCGACCAACGGGCCGGGGAAGGCGGCCTCCGCCTTCTCCCGCAACGCTTCGGCGCGATGGGCGATGAAGCGGCTCGCGACGAAGGCGCCGATGACGGCGCAGCCAAGCGCCGTGAGCCCGACGGGGCGCGCGTAAGTCTCGAAAGCGACGCCGAGGAAAAAACCGCCGAGCCCGAATAGGATCGCCCAAACGACGCCGCCGAGCGCGTTGAAAAGCACGAAACGCGGCCACGGCAGACGGTTCACGCCGGCCAGGAACGCCGCGAACGTGCGCAGGATCGCCACGAAGCGGCCGAAGAACACGATCTTGCCGCCGTGGCGCAAGAACAGATATTGCGCCACCTTCAGCTTGCCCTCGTCGAGGCGGACCCAGTGGCCGTAGCGATAGGCGAGCGGGAAGCCGAAATCGCGGCCGACCCAATAGCCGAAATTGTCGCCGAGGATCGCCGCCGCCGCAGCCGCCGCCATCACCGCCTCGATATTGAGCGCGCCTTGGCCGGCGAAAAGCGCCGCGGTCACCAGCGCGGTTTCGCCAGGCAACGGCACGCCGGCGCTCTCCAACGCCACCAGAACGAACACCGCGAAATAGCCGAAGTGTGCGATGAACGGGTGCAGCCAGTCCAGCAGTGGCACAGCGGCGCCGTCAGCCGGCCTTGCCGCCGAGCCGACGCGCGTTGGCGCGCACCGTGCGCCGGGCCGGGGCGGAGGCGGCCTCGGCGAGGTCGAAGAGCGCGTGCGAAAACTGGGTCGGCGTCGCTCCGCCGCGCAGAGCGGAAGCGAAAAGGAATGCGCCCCAGCTCAGCGAGGCCCCTATCGCGCCCGCATAGGCGGCCGCGATCTTCTCCTCCACCATCCGGGTCGCCTCGCGGGCGTTATCGCCGCTGGGATGCATGAGGCCCGGCGTGCGGGCCGCAATGGTGACGGCGGCGTCGAGGCCGGACTGGGCGGTGTGTTTGGCGAGGCGCGACGCCCGATGCGACAATGAACTCATGCGACGACATTCCCTTTCGAACCCAACATTCCTTGTCCGCCGCCGTAAGGCAAGCCAGACGATTAGCCGAAACGCGCCCGCCGCGACGCGCGAAGCGGCTGCGTTCCCTGCCCCTCCCGAGGCGCACGAACGCTCCCTTGTTTACATTACTTGATGGCGAACGCCGGGATTCGGCGCCATAATGGCGCGCACAGGAGTCCGTCATGCTTGAGACCGCGCACAAGGCGCCAAGCCTCGCAAGCCGAACCGACAATCGCACCCTCGCCAAGGCGCCGATGTTCTCCGCCTTGCCGCCGGAAGACATTCGCGCGCTCGACGCGCGTTGCCTGTGGCGGCGCGTCGGCGGCGGAGAATGGGTCATCGACTATCAGGCCGAGGGCGAAGACGTCTATTTCGTGTTCAGCGGCCTCGCCCGCGTCGTCATTGTCAGTTCCGGGCGCGAAATGATCCTGCGCGACATCCGCGAGGGCGAATATTTCGGGCACTACTCGGCCATAGACGGCAAGGCGCGCTCGGCGGCGATCGTCGCCGTCACCGATTGCGTGGTGGCGCGCATGTCAGCCGCCGTGCTTTGGGAGGCGATCCACCGCCATCCCAGCGTGCGCGAAAGCGTGCTGAAGGATCTCGTCGCCGACATCCGAACCGCCAACCAGCGCGCTCACGAGCAAGCCAATTTCGATGTTCGCAAGCGCTTGTGCGCCGAACTCATCCGCCTTTCGCGCGCCACCGCCGAGGGTCGGGTCGTCGTGTCTCCACCGCCCACCCACGCCGAATTCGCCGCCCGCATCAGCACCCATCGCGAGGCTGTCACCAAGACGCTCTCTGTCTTGGAGCGCGAGGGCATGATATTGCGCACCCCGTCCGCCATCGTTCTGTTGGACGCCGCTCGCCTTCGCCGGGCGCTGGCGGCCGATTCCTGAGAGGCCCGAACCTCTCAAGCCGCCTTGCGCAAACCGCCGGTGAATTGCGCGAGATCGACCTCCAAGGCCTGCATCACGTCTTCGCGCCACCCTTCGCGCGGTCCCACCGTAGCCACACCATCGGTGCGGCGGCGACGCCCGCCGGCCAGACCCGCCGCGACGAAGGCGCCAGAGGCCAGCGCCAAAGCGGCGAGGGTGACGATCACATCGAAATCATAATAGCGTTGGGCCATCTGCTTGGAGCTTTCCACGCGCGCCGCCTGCACGGCCTGCACGCCGCCCACCGCTTCATGACCCTGGACGAAATCAGCGTCGACGATCATAGGGCTCGTCACCGGCGCTCCCATCAAGGTCTTTGCATTCGGAACCATCGCGCTCGCGGGCGAAACAGCTAGCGAGAACAGCACCACTGCGGCGCCAACGGCGGAGGACGCGTTCATATCGGGCTCCCATAGCTTGGAGCGTCCGCTTATCCACAGGACGCCTCGTTGTTTCGGGATTAGCACTTCATTTATTTCTTGACTGTGGCAAAACTCACACGCCGAAGAAGAGGTCCTTCACGATTTCGTGACGGTTATTATCCACCCCGTCTCCTCGCCGCGTCCGATCTGCCAACAAATAGGTGCAGCTTCAACCTGCGGAGCCGCCTTCGGGTTCCCGGCGGCGGGCGAAGTTTTCCGCCTCGGTAAACGGGCGCCCGGTCGGCCCCGCCGCCCCTGCGTCAGGCCGCGCGGCGGAAAGGAGCGGAGAACTCGGCGAGATCGGCCTGCACGGCGCGCATCACCGTTTCCCGCCATCCCGACTCGCGCGCCGCGGCGGCGTCGCGCCGGGCGACGCGGGCGCCCAAGGCGGCCAGCGCGGCGCCCGCCAGCGCCAGCGCGCCGAGCGTGATGACCGTATCGAAATTGAAGTAATCCTGCGCCGCCGCCTGCGCCGCCTCAGCGTCCCAGCGGTCCAGACGAATGGGCCGACCAGGGCCGACCTCCTCGCCCAACGCGAAAGCGGCCGGCGCGGCGAGACCGCCGACATGACCAAGATCGGCGACGGTCATCGCCGAGGCGGCGCCAGGGGCGACGCTAGCGGCGGCGAAGACGGCGCAGACAAGAGCAGCGCGAATGACGGACATGGAACTCTCCCTGGCCTTTTGCGTCGATGCGAGCCTTTTGTTTAGACTTGCGAAGTGTTCGGCGCTGATGATTTTGGTCTTAAATGTCCTTTAAGACCCGGGCTGTGACAAAACTCACAGGCCGATTTACGGGACGCTCTTTGCGCCTTCCGCAAACATGACTTGGCCGCGAAAGTTCCGCGCCAGGGCGCGCGCGTTCCCGCGAAGATCGGGGCCGTCCGATGGCCTCGGCCTCAGCCGCGCAGTTGCCTCAGCCAGGCGGCGACCGCCGCCGGGGCCTCGAAGCCCAGCGTCACCGGCAGCGCCTGCGCTTCGTCGGCGAAGGCCGGCGGCAGGCGCACCCAATCCTTTTCCGTGCAGACGAGCTTCAGCCCGCGCCGCGCCGCGCGCGCGGCCAGCCGTTCCAACTCGCGCGGCCGGAATCGCCAATGGTCCGGAAACGTCGCCGTCTCCACCACCTGCGCGCCGATGCCGGCAAGCGTCGCGAAAAACTTCTCCGGGTTGGCGATGCCCGCGAAAGCCAGCACCGGCCGGCCGATGAGTGGCGAGGCCGCGATCGCATCGGCCTTGAGGCTAGCCAGAAACAACGGCTTGCCGCGCGCGAGAAGCCCGGCCGCCGCCGCCGCATCGCCGCCGATCATCAGCAAGGCGTCGACATGGCGCATCTGCGCCGCGACCGGCGCGCGCAGCGGTCCCGCCGGCAGGCACAGCCCATTGCCGAACGGCGCCTCTCCGTCGACCACGGCGAGGCTCAGCGTCTTTTCGAGCGCCGGATTCTGCAACCCGTCGTCCATGAGGAGCACGCTCGCGCCGTCCTCGATGGCGAGCCGCGCCGAGGCGACGCGATCCGGCCCGACATAGCAGGGCGCGACGCGGGCGAGCAGCAGCGGCTCGTCGCCGACGCGGCGCGCGTTGTCGGCGTTGAGCGACACGCGCAGGCTATCGGCCAGCCGCTCCCCGCCATAGCCGCGCGACAAGAACGCCGGCCGCTCGCCGGAAGCGCGCAAAAGCCGCGCCAGCGCCAGCGCCGTCGGCGTCTTGCCGGCGCCGCCGACGACGAAATTGCCGACGCACAGCACGGGCGCCTCCACGCGCACGCCCGGCCGCGCCATCCGCCGCGCCGTCGCCGCGCCATAGAGCGCGCCGAGGGGGCTGAGCGCCCGGGCCAGCAGGCCGGGACGCGCTTGGCGCCAGCCGCGCGGCGCCTTCATGGCGCGAGCGCCCCCAGTTGCGTCGAAAGCGCGCTCAGCGCCCGCTCGACCGCGCCGCCACGCCGCTCGACGACCTCGGCCGCCACCCGCGCCATCGCCCTGAGACGATGGGCGTCCGCGAACAGCGCGGCGAGCGCCGCGGCCAGTTCGTCGGCGTCCCGCGCGGTCATCGCCCCACCCTCGGCGTCGAGCGGCGCGTAGACGTCGGCGAAATTGTCGACATGCGGCCCGTGCAAAATGGCGCTGGCGAGCTTGGCGGGTTCGATCGGATTCTGCCCGCCGCCGAAAAACATCGACCGGCCTACGAACACGATCCCCGCCAGCCGATAGAACAGGCCGAGTTCGCCGATCGTGTCGCAAATATAGACCGCGCAATCGCGGTCGGGCCGCTCGCCGCGCGAGCGCAGCCGGCAGGCGAGGCCCAGTTCCGCCAATTCCTCGGCGATCTCCGCGCCGCGCTCGGGATGGCGCGGCGCGATCAGCGTCAGCAGATCGGGATAGGCGGCGCTGAGCTTCAGATGCGCCTCGGCCGCCGCGCGTTCCTCCCCGGCATGGGTGGAGGCTGCGACCCACAGCCGGCGGCCGGCGACGAGGCCGGAAAGCTCGGCGAGTTCGCGATGGTCGGCCGGCGGCGGCGGCGCGTCGAACTTCATGTTGCCGATCACCGGCGCGGCGCGGGCGCCGAGGCTCAGGAACCGCTCGGCGTCGGCCGCGCTCTGCGCCAGCAGCACCTCGAACTCGCCGATGAGCGCCCGCGCCAGGCCCGGCGAGCGGCGCCAGCGGCGAAACGACCGCTCGCTCATGCGCGCATTGACCATCGCCAGCGGCGCCCGCGCCCGCGCCGCCTCGAAAATCATGTTAGGCCAGATCTCGCTTTCGGCGATAAGCCCGAGATCGGGGCGCCAATGGGCGAAGAAACGGCGGAAGAACGCCGGCGTATCGAGCGGCGCGAACTGGTGCAGCGCGCGCGGCGGCAGCCGGCTCGCCATCAGCCGCGCCGAGGTCAGCGTGCCGGAGGTGACGAGCGCGTTGAGGCCGCCCTGGGTCAGCCGCTCGATCAGCGGCAGCAGCGACAGGGTCTCGCCGACGCTGGCCCCGTGCAGCCATACCAGCGGCCCCTCGGGCCGCGCCAGACCGGGAAAGCCGCGCCGCTCATCGACGCGATCCGGGTCTTCCTTGCCGCGATTGAGCCGCAGCGACAACAGCGCGCCAGCCAGCGGGGTGGCGGCAAAGGTGGCGGCGCGATAGAGGCCCAGCGCCAGCGGCGCGCTCATTCCCGCCTCAAGCCAGCGCCGGGCGCGGGCCGCAGCCCCGCGCCGGGGTCGGAACTCCCGACCAGCGCATAAGCGCGCGCATGCGCGGCGTCGAGCCCGTCCTGCACGGCGAGCCGCGCCGCCTCCATCTCCGCCTCGCTGGCGTCGGCGGCGACGCGCACCGGCGCGCCGACGACGATCGCGCCGCGTCCGAACGGCAGGCCGATGCTAGCCCGGTCCCAGGATTTGAAATCGAGGCGCCGGCTGGTGACCACCGCCACGGGCGCGATCGGCCGGCCGGAGATGCGCGCCAGGGTGACGATGCCCATGCCGCAGACGCGCGCGACCTTCGGCACATCGGCGGTCATCGCGATGGTGGCGCCGCCGTCGAGCTTCCTGCGCAGGGTGATGAGCGCCTTGGCGCCGCCCTTCTCGCGCACCTTGTCACCGCGCGCGCCGGAGCCGCGCACCGGTTCGACATTCAGCCGGCGCAGCGCCACGGCCTGCAAGCCGGCGTCACGGTGGCGCGAAACCATCGCGCAGGCGTGCGTCATCTGCGAGGCGCGGGCGAAAGGGATCATCAGGTGCTGGCCATGCCACATCGCCGTGATGACGGGATGCAGCGCGCCCAGGCAGGTATCGAGGTCGGACGGCTCGACGACGAAGCGGTTGAGGCGCTTGACGAGCTTGAGGTATTGCGCGAGCGCAAAACCCATCGCCTCTTCGGCGAGGCCGCCGTCTCCCCCCACGCCTTTCATGCGCGCGTCAGCCGGCCTTCCGCGCGAGGCCGGCGGGCGCCATCATGCGATGCAGGTGGACGATGAAATAGCGCGTCTGGGCGTTGTCGACCGTCGCCTGCGCCTTGGCGCGCCAGGCCTTCTCGGCGCTCTCGTAATTGGGGAAGACGCCGACGATGTCGATGGCGGAAGTGTCCTTGAACTCCATGCTGTCGATATTCTTCAACTCGCCGCCAAGGACGAGGTGGAGAAGTTGCTTGGAATCGTGGGCGGCGATTTCGCTCATGGGAGAAGCCTCAAGGTGAGTTTGCGCGACCGGCATTGCGATTTTCATGCCCGTCGTTCCGCCAGGGTCGCCGCCAGCGCTTGCGCGAGGCGCGGCAGCCAGGACGCCGGCGCGGCGATGAGCGGCGCATGGCGGGTGCTGGCTTTGTTGTAGCCGACTTCGTCGCCGTCTTCGAGCAGTCCGGCGCCCGCCTCGCTGAGGATCACGTCGGCGGCGCAGATGTCCCAATCGTGGGAATCGGCGCCCGCCAAGCCAAGCGGGATGCGCCCGGCCGCGACGCTGGCGAGGCGATAGGCGAGCGAAGGCGTGCGCGCCGCCGGCGCCCAGCGGAAGGCCGCCTGCGCCGCAAAAGCGGTGACGAGCGGCCGCGGGCCGGCGACGCTGACGCCGTCGAGGGTTTCCAGGCTCGCGGCGCGAATGGGTTCGCCATTGAGCGTCGCGCCGCGCCCGAGCGAGGCAGCGTATGTCTCGCCGAGCGCCGGGGCATGGACCACGCCGGCGATCGGCCGCCCCGCCTCGACGAGCGCGATCGCCACCGCCCAGCAGGGATCGCCGCGCATGAAGGCGCGGGTGCCGTCGATGGGGTCGAGCACCAGCAGGCTCGATTTTTCGAGCCGGGCGGGATCGTCCGCGCTCTCCTCGGAGAGCCAGCCGGCTTCGGGGAAGGCCGAACGCAAAACGTCGGCCAGTTGGCGATCGACGGCGAGGTCGGCCGAGGTGACGGGCGAATCGCCCGCCTTGTAGGCGACGCGCGCGAGCGTCTGCTGGCCCAAGCGGAAATCGGCGAGCGCCGCCTCGCCGCCGAGGCGCGCGGCGGCGACGAGCGTGACAAGCGCCGCGGCGGCCCGATCCTCTCGGGCGCCGGACGCGAATTTTGCGGCGTCGTCCATCCCTGGGCCTTAGCGAAGGCGCCGGGCGGCCGTCAATCCAAGCTTTTCCGGACGCGA
>JAJYDD010000152.1 GCA_021777795.1 Pseudomonadota bacterium
CGTGGCGGAGAACCTGAGCCTGATCGACCCGCCGACGCGGTTCGGCTTCGACATCGACCGCGCGCGCCAGACCGAGAAGGCGCGTGTCCTGCTCGCGAGGCTCGAACAACCCATCGAACCCAGCGATCTGGCCGAGGATCTGCGCATCGGCCAGCAGCAGATCGTCGAAATCGCCAAGGCGCTATCCGAGGACGTCGATATCCTTATCATGGACGAGCCGACTTCCGCCCTCAGCGCGCGCGAGGTCGATGCCCTGTTCGGCGTCATCCGTGATTTGAAGGCGCAAGGCGTCGCCATCATATATATTTCCCACCGCCTGGAAGAGATCACACGCATCGGCGATTACGTCACCGTGCTGCGCGACGGGCGGCGGCAGGCGGATGCGCTGGTCAAAGACATATCCGTCGATTGGATGGTCGAGAAGATGGTGGGGCCGATGGCCGCGCCGCCGCAAGGCCGCGCCGCGTCGGGGATAGAGATCGCGCTGTCGCTTGAGGCGGTCACATTGCCCCGCGCGGCCGGCGGCTTCCTGGTCGATCACGTATCGCTCGATGTGCGCGCCGGCGAGGTTGTCTGTCTCTATGGGCTGCTCGGCGCCGGCCGATCGGAGTTGTTTGAATGTCTGATGGGCATGCATCCGATGGCGCGCGGGCGGGTGAAGCTGCAAGGGCGCGACATCGCTGGCGACACGGTCGCTGCCCGCATCCGCCGGGGCCTCGCGCTCGTGCCAGAGGATCGCCAGCGCGAGGGCCTCGTGCAGACGATGTCGGTGCGCGAGAATCTGACGCTAGCCAGCCTTAGCCGCTTCGCGAAATTTTTCTCAATCCGCGGCGACCGAGAGCGTGCGGCGGCTCGCGACATGATCTCGCGGCTCACCATCAAGGTCTCCTCGCCGGAGGTTGAAGTCACCGCGCTCAGCGGCGGCAATCAACAGAAGGTCGTCATCGGCAAGGGTTTGATGACGGGGCCGAAGGTGTTCCTGCTCGACGAGCCCTCGCGCGGTGTCGACGTTGGGGCCAAGGCCGAGATTTTTCGCGTCATGCGGCGTCTCGCCGAGAACGGACTCGGCGTGTTGTTCTCCACCTCCGACCTCAAGGAAGCGCTCGGTTACGCCGACCGCATCGTGGTGATGTCGCGCGGCCGCGTCACAGCCGATTTCGCGCGCGCCGAGGCCAACGAAACCGCCATTGTCGCCGCCTCGGCTCCGACGTTTGAGATTGGCGGCGCCAACGAGAGACTATTGGCATGAGCAGCGGCGCTATTCCCACGGACACGGCGGACAAGGCTCAGCAAAGGCGCCCACTGGCGCTGCTGCTAATGAGCTTCCGCACCTTCATCGCCCTTATCGTGGTGTTCGCCTTCTTCAGCATCACAACGCCGAATTTCCTCGACATGCCGACGCTGGTTATCTTGGCCAAACATGCCGCGATCAACGCGATTCTCGGCATCGGCATGACCTTCGTGATCCTGACCGCCGGCATCGACCTTTCCGTCGGCTCGATCGTGGGCTTGTGCGGCATGATCGCCGGCTATCTGCTGACGCACGGCCTCGCGGTTTCGCCGCTGCACGTCACCATCTTTCCGAGCGCGATGGAGACGGGGCTGATTACGCTTGCAGCCGGGGCCGGCGTCGGGCTCATCAACGGCCTTCTGATAACGCGCCTCAGCGTTGCGCCGTTCATAGCGACGCTGGGTACGCTCTATGTCGCGCGCGGGGCGGCGCTGCTGATCTCGGACGGCGCGACGTTCTCCAATCTTGTCGGCGATCCCCGCTTCGGCAACGCCGGCTTTCCGTTCCTCGGCTCCGGCCTGATCCTCGGCGTGCCCGTCTCGATCGTTGCGCTGGTCGTCTTCGCAGGCGTCGCCGCCTATGTCGCCGCGCGCACGCCCTTCGGCCGCCATATCTATGCGGTGGGTGGCAACGAGCGCGCTGCGGCGCTGTCGGGTGTGAAAGTCGATCTTGTGAAAGTCTCGGCCTATATGATCTCAGGCTTTTGCGCGGCCTTCGCCGGCCTCGTCATCGCCTCGGAACTGGTGGCCGCGCATCCGGCCTCGGGCGAGACGTTCGAACTCAACGCCATCGCCGCCGCTGTGCTCGGCGGCACGTCGCTTTCCGGCGGTCGCGGCACGATCGCCGGCACTTTGGTCGGCGCCTTCGTCATCGGCGTGCTCGGCGACGGGTTGGTGATGCTCGGCGTCAGTTCTTTCTGGCAGATGGTCATCAAGGGGCTCGTCATCATCGCAGCGGTCGTGTTGGACCAGATGCAGCGGCGCATGTATCGGCGCTTTGCGCTTCGGGCGCAGGGCGGATGAGCTGAAAATTTGCGCTGGGCGCATGACGAATGTTAGGTAAACTCGCCGCTGGAAGGGCTTCGGATCGACGGCGGGCGCCTTGGTCAGTGAGAGTTTCGTGAGATTTCGACCATGACCAGACCTCAAAGCCCCATCCGGTCGCCTGCACGCGCGCGCGAGCCTGTAGCCGCGCAAGGCAAGGCGGACCTCAACGGGCTTTTGGCGGAGCCTCGCCGCCGCAAAATCCTCGATTGGTTGCAGGAGGAGGGCAGCGCGCGCGTGCGCGATCTCAGCGCCGCCTTCGCCGTGTCTGAGGCCACCATCCGGCAGGATCTGGAGAAGCTCGAAGCTGACGGACATATCGCGCGTCAACATGGCGGCGCGTTCCTGCGCACCGTGCCGCAACAGGTCGAGACCCTGTCGCTCCAGCACATGGAGAACATGGACAAGAAGCGCAAGATTGGCCTGAAAGCCGCGAGCCTCGTGCTCGATGGCGAGACGATCATCCTCGACGCCGGTTCCACGACGACTGAGATCGCCCATAATCTGCTTGGCCGCTCCGCGCTCACGGTCATCACCAATGCGCTCAACATCGCGTTGTTGCTCGGCGCCGCGCCCGGCTACGCCGTGCATATGCCGGGCGGACAATTCAAGGCGCCGACGCTGTCGCTGAGCGGCGACAAGGCCGCCGAATATTTCCAGGACGTCTACGCGGCTAAGCTGTTTCTGGCCACCGCAGGCGTCGCGCTCGACACCGGCCTCACCTATCCCAGCTTCGCCGACCTGCAACTCAAGCAGGCGATGATCCGCGCCGCCTCGCGCGTCTATCTGGTCGCCGATTCCACCAAGATCAACCGTTCGTCGTTTACGCGGCTTGGCGCGCTCGACGTGATCCATTCCTTCATCACCGACGATGGCATCCGCGCCGAGGACGCGCGCGCCTTCGAGAGCCGCGGTATCGAGGTCATTATCGCGTCGTAAGCGGCCCCGGCGAGAAGCGCGCGATCAACTCATGCGCCGCGCCCGGGTAAGTCAGCGTGACCGCCGTGACGGCGCGATCGCCCTGAAAGGTGCGCCGCTCAATGACGAGACAGGGCGCGGAAGGCGGCAGATCGAGCGCGTCGGCGGCGACGTCGGCGCTGGTGGCGCGGATGCGATGCTCCGCCGCCGTCCAGGGGATGCGCGCGATGAGCCAGGCGCCCGGCGGCTGATCAACGAAGCTCGCCTGCGCCGCCTCGGGCGCGGCTTCGAGATGAATGAGTCGGTTCTCAAGGCAGAACGGTCGCCCGTCCGCGTCATGGCGGCAGGCGAGCGCCAGCAGCGGCGCGCCTTGCGCCACAGCGATCCGCTCGCGATCGCGGGCGGTCGCCCGGCGGCGCACGCGGGAGAGCAGTTTGTAGCCATAGGCCGCGCCAAGGCTCGCGACTTCCGCAGCGACGTCGTGAATTTCGAGCACCGCCGATTGCGCCAGCGGACGGCGCACGAAGCTGCCGGCCTTGCGCCGCCGCTCGATCAGACCGGCGCGGCCAAGCTCGCCGAGCGCCTTGCTGACAGTCATGCGCGAGCAACCATACAGCGCGGTCAATTCATGTTCGTAGGGGATGCGATGGCCGGGCGGCCACTGGCCGGAGACGATGCGCGCCTCGACATCGGCGCGGATGCGGGCATGCAGCGTCTCGTTCATGCGCGCGCCAGCCGCCCGATCGCCGCGACGAAACGGGCAGCGATGCGCTCGCGCGCGACATGGCGGCCGCTGGCGACCTGACGCACGCCGCCGCTCCACACGCAATCGACCGCGCGAGCGTTGGTGAAGGTCCAGGTGTCGAGGACCTCATCGTCCGCGCGGCCGGCAAGCTGCGGGGAGGAAACATCGAGCGAAACGAGATCGGCGACGGCGCCGGCCGCGATGCGGCCCCCGCGACGCATCAAGGCGCGCGCGCCCCCCGCCGCCGCCCCCTCATAAAGCGCGCGCCCCGTCGATCCGCCGGCTCGTGCGATCACGTTGCGCTCGCGGCGGGCGAGACGCTGGGCGTATTCGAGTTGCTTCAACTCGGCCGCGACGCCGATTTCGATGTTGGAATCGCTGCCGACGCCGAAGGCGCCTTGGCGCCTGAAATATTCGGCGTTGAAGATCCCATCGCCGAGGCTTGCCTCCGTCAGGGGGCAGAGACCGACGACGGCGCCGCTGGCCGCGAGCGCGCGCGCCTCGCCATCGTCCATGTGCGTGGCGTGGATACAGCACCAGCGCGCATTGACCTCGGCGTGATCGAGCAACCAGCGCACCGGCCGCGCCCCGGACCAGGCGAGGCTATCCTCGACTTCCTTTATCTGTTCGGCAACGTGCATGTGGATCGGCCCGTCGCCGGCGAGCTTAGTCACCGCCTCAAGCTCCGCCGGCGTGACAGCGCGCAGCGAGTGCGGCGCGACGCCGACGACGTCGGCCAGCGAACGGCAATCCTCAACCAGCCGCGCGAAGCCGTCGAGATCAGTGATAAAGCGGCGTTGCTCGGGGCGCGGCGGCGCGCCGCCGAAGGTCGCATGGGCATAAAACACCGGCAGCAGCGTGAGGCCAATGCCGGCAGTCCGCGCCGCAGCGGCGATGCGTTCGGCAAGCTCTGCCCGGCGGGCGTAAGGCCCGCCATCCGGCGCATTGTGGAGATAATGGAACTCGGCGACGGCGGAAAAACCGGCCTCTAGCATTTCGACATAAAGCTGCGCGGCGGTCGCCTCTATCTGATCGGGGTCCATCGTCAGCGCAAAGCGATACATGGTCTCGCGCCAGGTCCAGAACGTGTCGTGCTGCTCGCCGCGCCGCTCTGCCAGCCCCGCCATCACGCGCTGGAAGGCGTGGCTATGTAGGTTGGCCAGCGCGGGCAGGCCGAGCGCATGGCGCTCGTCGTCGGGCTGCGACGCAACGCCGATCTCGACGGCGCCGATATGCGCCCCCGCGAACGTCACCCGAACGTTTGAGCGCCAGCCATCAGGCGTCAGCGCGCGCGCGAAATGCAAAACCGTCATGCATGCCTCAAACCGCTTGACCGCAATATGTCTATACATTAAAGTGGACATCAGACAAGGGGCTTTGAAATGGAAGCTCGGGAAATTCTGTGGCGCAACGCGCGGCTGGCGACTTTCGCCGGCGCGGGGCTCGGCGTCGTCGAACGTGGCGCGCTGGTCACGCGAGGCGGGCGGATCCGGTTCGCGGGGCCGGAAGTCGAGGCGCCCCGCGCCCGCGAGTCGGTGGATTGCGAAGGACGCTGGATCACGCCGGCCTTGATTGATTGCCACACGCATCTGGTCTATGGCGGCGACCGCGCTCGCGAGTTCGAGATGCGTCTCGCCGGCGCCTCCTATGAAGAGATCGCGCGCGCCGGCGGCGGCATACTATCGACGGTGAGAGCGACGCGCGAGGCGAGCGAGGAGGCGCTGGTCGCGCAGGCGCTGCGTCGGCTCGACGCTCTGATCGCCGAAGGGGTCGCCGCGATCGAGGTCAAATCCGGTTATGGGCTCGATTTCGAAAGCGAGCGCAAGATGCTGCGGGTGGCGCGGCGCCTGGGCGAAGCGCGCAATGTGCTGGTGAAAACGACGTTCCTTGGCGCGCACGCGTTGCCGCCGGAATATATCGGCCGGCGCGAGGCTTTTGTCGACTTGCTGGTCGATGAGATGCTGCCGGCGCTCGCCGCCGAAGGTCTAGTGGATGCGGTCGACGGTTTCTGCGAGACCATCGCTTTCTCGGCGCCGGAGATCGCGCGTGTCTTTGATGCGGCCCAACGGCTCGGGTTGCCGGTGAAGTTGCATGCCGAGCAGCTTTCCAACCAAGGCGGCGCGGCGCTCGCGGCCTCTTATGGCGCGCTTTCGGCCGATCATCTCGAATATCTCGACGAGGCCGGCGTCGCCGCGATGGCGCGCGCGGGCACGGTCGCCGTGCTGCTGCCGGGCGCTTTCTACACGCTGCGCGAGACGCAGGCGCCGCCGGTCGCGGCGTTGCGAAGGCATGGCGTCGCCGTCGCGGTCGCCACCGACAGCAATCCGGGGACCTCGCCGCTGACCTCGCTGCTGACGACGCTCAACATGGCCTCGACTTTGTTTCGCCTGACCGTCGATGAATGTCTGCTTGGCGTCACCCGGCATGCCGCGCGCGCGCTCGGTCTCGAAGGCGAATTGGGTTCGCTGGAGGCGGGCAAGGCGGCCCATTTCGCGCTATGGGACATCGAGCGGCCGGCCGAGCTTGTCTATCGCATCGGCTTCAATCCGCTGCATCGTCGCGTCTGGAGCGGCTCATGATACGCGCGGGCGATGTTTCGTTGAAGGAATGGCGCGATATCTGGGCGGGCGGCGAAGCGGCGCTCGATCCCGCCTGTTGGGAAGCGGTGACGCGCGGCGCGGCGGCGGTGGAGCGTATCGTTGCGCGCGGCGAGCCTGTCTATGGCGTCAATACCGGCTTCGGCAAGCTGTCGATGGTGCGGATCGAAGCGGGCGATCTCACGAGGCTGCAACGCAATATCGTGCTGAGCCATTCCGTCGGCGTCGGCGAGCCGGCTTCGAGGGAAGCGACGCGGTTGATGATGGCGCTGAAGCTTGCCAGCCTCGCGCAAGGCGCCTCCGGCGTGCGCGCGCCGACGCTGGCTTTGCTCGAAGCCATGCTGCAACGGGGCGTGATCCCGCTCGTTCCGGCGCAAGGCTCTGTCGGGGCTTCCGGCGATCTCGCGCCGCTGGCCCATATGGCGGCGGCGATGATTGGCGTCGGCGAGGTTTATTGGCAAGGCGAGCGGATTCCTGCCGGCGCGGGTCTCGCGCGGGCGGGGTTGGCGCCGGCGCAGTTGGCGGCGAAAGAGGGGCTGGCGCTGCTCAATGGCACGCAGTTCTCTTGCGCTTACGCCTTGTCCGGCCTGTTCGAGATCGAGCGCGTGTTTCAATCGGCGTTGGTGACGGGCGCGCTCTCGACGGACGCCGCGCGCGGGTCCGATACGCCGTTCGATCCGCGCATCCACGCGCTGCGCCTCCATCGCGGGCAGATCGACGTCGCCGCGAGTTTGCGCGCGCTGATGGCGGGCAGCGCCATCCGCGCTTCGCATCTCACGGACGATCCACGGGTGCAGGATCCCTATTGCCTGCGCTGTCAGCCGCAGGTGATGGGCGCCTGTCTCGATCTCATGCGCCAGGCCGCGCGCACCCTTGCCGACGAGGCCAATGGCGTCACCGACAATCCGCTCATCGTCGCCGAGGACGATACGGCGCTTTCGGGCGGCAATTTCCACGCCGAGCCCGTCGCCTTCGCCGCCGACATGCTGGCGTTGGCGGTTTGCGAGATCGGCTCGCTCGCCGAGCGGCGCATCGCGATGCTGGTTGATCCCGCGCTCTCGGGTCTGCCGGCGTTTCTCACCCGCCATCCCGGTCTCAACTCCGGTTTCATGATGGCGCAGGTAACGGCGGCCGCGCTGGTGAGCGAGAACAAACAACGAGCCTATCCCGCGAGTGTTGATTCGATCCCGACCTCCGCCAACCAGGAAGATCATGTGTCGATGGCCGCTCACGGCGCGCGGCGGTTGATCCCGATGGCTCGCAACGCCGCCAATGTCGTCGCCATCGAGGCGCTGGCGGCGGCGCAGGCGTGCGATTTCCATGCGCCGCTCGCCTCTAGTCCGGTGCTGGAGGCGGCGCGGGCGCGCATTCGCGCCGCCTCGCCGCATCTGGAGGAAGATCGCTATTTCCACGCCGATCTTGCGGCGGCCGAACGGCTGGTGATCTCGGGTGAGTTGGCGCAAGGCCCGGATTGGCCGTCGTTGGAGGACAGGAGAGGCGGATGACTCCTCATTGGTTGGCCATCGAGCGCCGCGAGGCGCCGCTCATTCTCAGCATCCCCCACGCCGGCGTCGATCTCCTGCATTACGGTCAACGTTACGAAAGCGATTGGCTGGCGCGGCGCGACGCCGATTGGCATTTGCCTGAGCTTTACGATTTCGCCGCTGGCCTTGGCGCGACGATCTTGCGCACTTGCCTGTCGCGCTCGATCATCGACGTCAACCGCGATCCCAGCGGCGCCTCGCTCTATCCGGGCCAAGCCACGACTGGGCTTTGCCCGACCACGACTTTCGATGGCGAACCGCTCTATCGCGAGGGTCAGGCGCCCGGCCCAGAGGAGATAGCGGAGCGGCGGCGCGCCTATTTCGCGCCTTATCACGAAGCGCTGGCGGGCGAGATCGCGCGGCTGCGCGCGCGCCATCCGCGCGTTGCGCTCTACGATGCGCATTCCATCCGCTCGCGCATCCCGCGATTGTTTGACGGCGAATTGCCGCTGTTCAATCTGGGGACGAACGACGGGCGCGCCTGCTCACCTGCGTTGCGCGGGCGGCTCGGGGGCATACTCGCGGAAAGCGGGCAAAGCCATGTCGTCGACGGGCGCTTCAAGGGAGGTTGGATCACTCGCGCATATGGGCGTCCTCAAGAGGGCGTCGAGGCGGTGCAGATGGAGCTTGGTTGTCGCGCCTACATGGAGGAACCCGAGCCGATCGGCCCCGATAATTGGCCGAC
>JAJYDD010000153.1 GCA_021777795.1 Pseudomonadota bacterium
TCCGGAAAACGACCATGAGTGGGCGCGGCGGGTGAACCCTGGTGCGTCACTTTCTTCTGACGGGCCCGATATCGTCGGCTTCGCGCCGCGTGATGAAAACGGCCGGAGCGGCTGCGCTGATAACGGCGCGCCGTCTCCCGCCGCCGCATCTTGCGGGCGTCGCGGCGGCAGTCACCCGCGCAATAGATCTGCCCCCGGTCGCAATGACTGCAAATCAGCGCCTGCCGGCGGCAAAGGGCGCACAGGAAGAAACGGCCGCCGTCGCCGTCATCCCGATCGCAACCGCCCTCGAAAGGCCCGTGAGCCCGTGGACGCGATCCGCGTTCGGCGCCATGATGTTCGGGCAATCGTGCTCCGGCGCGGTGTGGGGCGCGGCGCCGAAGCAACTTGCAGGTTAGGTCGGCGCCGCGCCTGGCCCCAAGGTCAGCGGCGACCGTAGCGCTCGCGGCGCGGATTTGTCAGCGGTCTCGCCCCGCCCAAACGCCATCAACCTCCCACCCGCGGGTTGCCCCGATGGGTCCACAGGGACCTCCCGTCCCCTCCGCTTCGCTGAGCGTTGACCGCGCTGCGCTCCGGGGACGGGTCCCTCCTATGGACTATCGGGACAACCCTTCCTGCTCTCCAAAAAGGTTCCCGCCGCCGAATATGCGCGGATTCAGACCGCCATCGACACTTTGGTTGGAACATATAGAGCCGTGCGCGAAAAGCATGTGCCGCGCTATCTCGCGGAATTCGAATATCTCTTCAACCGCAGATACGATCTTGCCGCCATCATCCAGCTTTTTCGGTGGATCTCCCACTGACCCGAAGTCGACAACGAGGAGGCTTTCGCGGGTTCAGGTCTTTTCGGTCGCGGCGGAGCGAACCGAACCTGATTTCATGCCCGTCAGAGGGCGAGCCGCGCGCCCTTGCCGCGTCGGCGTTCGGCGTCGTTGTAGTAGCTCGCGGCCTGCTGGACGGAGCGGTGTTGCGACTGCTGCATCGCCTCAGGCAGCGGCACGCCGGCGCGCGCGGCCTCGGTCAGATAACCCGAGCGCAGCCCGTGCGCGCTGAACTCGCCGGGATCCAAACCCGCCATTGCGCAGCGCCGCTTAACGATCAAATTGACCGCCTGCGGGGTGATCGCCCGCTCTTCGAGCGCGCCCCAGCGGTCGATGGCGCGAAAGATCGGGCCTTTGGCGATGTCGGCGCGTTCGAGCCAGAGTTTTAGCGCCTCGACGGGCGGACCGATCAGCAGCGCGCGGGCGTCATCGTCGGCGCCTTGCGTCTTGGTGCGGCCGAGATGGATTGCCAGGCAGGGCAGGCGGCCGGAGGCGGGGCCTTCGGGATCGAGCGCGACCGGCTCTTCATCGACGCATTGTTCGACGCGCAAACTTGCAATTTCGGAGCGGCGACGCCCGCCGGAGGCGAAGACGACCATGAGCAGCGCGCGGTCGCGGCAATCGGCGAGCCGGTCGGTCGAGCAGACGGCGAGAAGCTGGTCGAGGATGTCGCGGGTGACGGCGCGGCGGCTCTTGCGCCGGCGCGGCCGGGCGCTGGCGCGCAGGGCGAGGCGAAGCACGGCGCGTAAAGACGCGGCGGCGAACGAGCCGAGGAGGCCGCGCCAGCGGTGCAGCGTGCTCCAGCTGGCGAGGCGTCGCCGGACGGTCGCGGGCGCGTGTGGGCCGTCGAGGCGCAAGACGTCGGCGGCGGTCAGCGCCTCTGCGACCTCGGGCGGCATGCCGTGGGCGGAATCGGCCTCGCGCTGGACTGGGTCCCAGAGGTGGTGGGCGACGAATTTCAGCGGCAGGCCTTCGGGGCGGCCCAGGGCAGGGCGGCGCTGGTCGCCGCTAGCGCCCAGGCTTCGAGATAGGCGAGGTCGGAGGCAAGGGCGCGCAGCGAATTCTCCCCCCTCCCCTCGCGCGCGAGGTGCTTCAAGGCGGCGACGTCGTCGTCGGTCACGATCTTCGCCAGCTGGTCGCGCCGGTCTGCGGGCAGGATGGCCGCCAAGGCGTCGAGCTGGAGGGCGCGGCGAGTTTCGGGGTCGCGGGCGGAGAAGGGCAGGGGGTCGGTCATGGGGCGATTTCATCGACGGGAAGGCCAGAAAGGGCGTGCGGCGACTTTCTACGAGCCCAGTGTCATTTTTCTTTTTTCACAGGACACGGTCGGATTGAATATTAACAGGTTTCGCTCTCCCCCAATGGAAGTAACTCCCAAGCCCCCCTCTTGACTTCGCATTGGCGGCGGAAATCTGCCGGTCCAACATCTGAGTCGATTCTGGTTCGTTCCCGATACGATTCCTCTTCAGTCCACAAGCGCGCTCGCCGGCGGCGACAATACGCCCGATTCGCGCTCCGAAAAGGCTGAGTCAAGAGGGGGGGGCTTGGGAGTTACCAATGGAAAGCTTCTGAGCCGCAGCCGATTGTACGCCCTTATCGAAAGATATCGGAACGCTCCGGTAACGAGTTCGCTGGCTTCGGCGCCTCCGGGCCCGAAACTCGGGTCGCGTCGCTTGCAGGTCATCCAGATCGATCACACGCGCGTCGATCTCTTCATGGTCGACGCCGTGCATCGCCGGCCAATCCAGCGGCCTTGGTTGACGCTGGCGATCGATGTCGCCAGTCGGATGAAGGCGGGATTCTACCTCAGCCTGGAGGCTCCGTCGGTGTCCGTGGCGTTGGCTATTCATCATGCAGTGACGCCGAAAGCGCACTGGCTCGCGACACATGGGACCGACTTCGAGCGGCCTGTCGCTGTGCTGCCGGATTTTGTCCATGTCGACAACAGCCGCGAATTCCGCGCCCGGGCGTTGGAGCGCGGGGCGACCGAACACGGAATCGAGCTAATTCACCGCCCCGTGGCGACGCCGCATTATGGCGGCCACATCGGGCTGCGCTATTGGGGGTCATCGTGGAATCTTCCCGAAAACCTACGCTAAGCCGCATCCAGGAACTCTGCGCGAGGATTTCGTAACGGCCGAAAGGCGTTGGCGAGCGGCTCGGCGGGCCAGACGTAATCGCCGTTGAAAGCGATGTGCTCCCAGCCGAGCGGCGCGAGGTGGGTGAGGAGGTCATCGGGGATGATTTCGCCGCGTGAGCGCAGTTCATCGACGGCGCGTCCGAGATAGACGGTGTTCCAGAGGACGATGGCGGCGACGGCGAGGTTGAGGCCGGAGGCGCGGTAGCCTTGGTTTTCAAAGGTGCGGTCGCGGATTTCGCCGAGGCGGTGGAAGAACACGGCCCGCTTGAGGGCATGGTGCGCCTCGCCCTTGTTGAGGCCGGCGTTTGAGCGCCGCCGCAAGACGGGGTCGCCTATCCGGTCGAGGGTGAACAAGGTGCGCTCCAGGCGGCCGATTTCCTTGAGAGCCTTGGCGAGCGCGTTCTGTCGCGGATAGGCGGCGAGACGGCGCAGGATCGCCGAGGGCGCGACGGTTCCGGTCTTGATCGACGCGGCCAAGCGCAGAATTTCATCCCAGTTTTCGGCGATGGCGCGCAAGTCGATAACGCCGCCGATCAGAGGATCGAGCGCTTTGTAAGCCGCGCGCGCGCCGACGACGTAGAGCCTTCGGTCAGCGAGGTCGCGAATGCGCGGCGCGAAGCGAAACCCCAGCAATTGGCGGAGGCCGAATACGTGATCGATGGCGCCGGCGGTGTCGGTGTAGTGCTCGCGAATGTCGAGGGAGCTTTCGTGGTGCATGAGGCCGTCGAGGACGTGCGCCGCCTCACTGGCGTTCGCAGCGATGACCTTGGAATGGAACGGCGCGTAGCGGTCGGAAACATGGGTGTAGAATTTCACCCCCGGCTCTGAACCGTATTTGGCGTTGTAGTCCGCACGCGCCTGGCCGTGGCCGCCGGCGCGGAAGAATTGGCCATCCGACGACGACGTGTCGCCGTCACCCCAGAGCTTCGTGAACGGCTGCGCATGGATGGCGTCGGAAAGGCAGGCGAGCGCCGCCTGATAGGTTTCCTCGCGCACATGCCATTCAGCGACCCACAACAGCCGGGAATGGCTGAAAGCGCCGACGCTACGCGCCATGCGTGTGAGGCCGAGGTTGGTGGCGTCGGCGAGCACGGCGGTCATCAACGCGCGCGCGTCGTCCGGCGGCGCGCAAATGCGCGAAGCGATCGGCGAAGCCCGTCCAGCCATGGACTTCCGCGAACAATTCCGTGACGCGCAGGCGCGGCAACATGGCGTAGAGACGGCGCACGAGCGCGTCGGCGGCCTCGTTCTCCGAGCCGCGAATCGGGCTGATCGACAGCCCCTCCTGCGTGAGAGTGGCTTCGGGCAAGTCGCCGGCGGCGGCGAGCGCGCCGATCTCGCGGAGGCGCGTTTCCAGGAGCCTTGTTTTCGTGTTGCGCCACGCCTCGAAGCCATCGGGAACGGCGAGAGCCAATTCACCGGCCGCGCGCCGATTTTCGAAAGCGTCGCGCGGCAGCAGGAACTCGTCGAAAGCGCGAAAAGCGCGACTGCCCTCGACCCAGACGTCGCCCGAACGCAATCGGTCGCGCAAACTCATCATGGTCGCGACTTCATAGGCGCGGCGATCGAGTCCAGCCTCGGTCTTGACGAGCTTGCGCCATGCCGGCCGCAGAAAACCTGTCGGGGCTCGCGGTGGGAGCTTCTTCGCGCCGCTGGCGTGGACTTCGCGCACAACGTCGAGCGCGGCGAGCAACGGATCGTTCTCCCTCCACGACCGGAAGGCGAAAGCGCCGAGCACAACCGGCGACATGCGCCGGACGCTCGCGTAGCGCTCGACGACTTCGCCGAGATTGTCAGGTCTGGCGTCGATGACGACGGTATCCGTCGCGGCGACGAGCGCCTTCAGGCGTTCCCAGCCGAGAGCCAGCTCGACGGCCGCGACTTGGTCTTCGTTTTTCGCCTTGGCGTCGAGCATGGCCTTAGCCATGCCGAGCAGGGCGCGCGCGGAGGCGTCGAGTCTCTTGGCGCGGTCGAGCGCATTGTCCTTGTGAGCGCGATCGGCACGACGGAAAACAGCGCCCAGCATCTTGTCGAACATCGAGAGCGCGGCGTCGGTGAGAGCGGCTTCCATCTCGCGCGCGAAAACGACCAGCGTCGCCAATCGGCGAGGCGCATCGAAGCGGGTGATGTCGCGAGGAACGAAAATGGCGATTTCCTTGGCGATCGCCGCGTAGCGAGCGCGATGAATGCGCTTCTCTCGATCTGGCCCGACGCCGAGTTTGCGCACGGCTTCAAGCCGCTCGACGACAGCGAGAAGGTTTTTCTGGCGTGGCGCTTCAGGCCAGTCCCGCAGCCAGGCGAACGACGTGCGCTCTTCGCCTTTGGCGACGACGAGAAGAGCTTCCAATCCCGCAATGGTCTCTGGCGGCAAACCCTCGACGAGGCCTCGGTAGGCGCGCCTGCGCGCGATCGCTCGCGCTGCAAGCGCGAGACGCTCCAACTCCAACGATGCCGGCAACCATATATTCCGTTGACGCAAATGCGAGATCATGGCGGCGACGATCGCATCGCCACGGTCGGAGCCAGCGCCTTCTTCAATTCCTGCTTGGACGACAGCGCGCCTATCCTCTCGCCGGAAAGGTCGCGCGTTGAGATGGATTTGTAGCGCGCCGAGATGTTCCCAACGCGTTTCCGCGCGCTGCGCGTAGGAGACAAACTCGTCGGGCTTGCATCCGGTCTGCGCCGAGACGAAGGCCAGCATTTCGGCAGGGGGCGCTTCTTCAGGCCGCAGCGTGCGGCCTGGAAACCGAAGGTAGGCGAGAAGAACCGCGAACCCCAGCCGATTGGAGGCGCGCCGACGCTGGCGGATCAGCGCCATGTCTTCGGGCGAGAACGTGTAATGCCGCGCGATCGCCGCTGGATCGGTTGGAGGATCGAACAGGCCGGCGCGCGCCTGCGACGAGAGAATTTCGTGTTTTTTCATGCCGCGAGCCTCGCCCTCCCTCCGGCCGTCATGGGATCGTTTGCCGGTCAAACCTTGCTCTGTCCGTCAATGTGTTTGACGACAGGTTTCCGGACATATAGATTCTCGGACGGATTTACGGACAGTGGGACGCAGAATGGCGGCCATCGGCTATGCGAGAGTGTCGACGACCGATCAGGATTTGGCGCTGCAACTCGACGCCCTCGCCAAGGTGGGTTGCGCGCGCATTTTCGAAGACACGGCGTCAGGAGCAAAAGCCGAGCGGCCCGGGTTAGCGGCGGCGCTCAGCTTCGCGCGCGAGGGCGATATCCTGACGGTATGGAAGCTCGACCGGCTCGGCCGCTCCCTGCCCCACCTCATCGAGACGGTGAGCGCCCTTAAGGCCCGCGGCGTCGGCTTCCGCTCCCTGACGGAGTCCATCGACACGACCACACCCGGCGGCCGGCTCGTCTTTCACATTTTTGGCGCGCTCGGGCAGTTCGAGCGCGACCTCATCCGCGAACGCACCCGCGCCGGTCTCGAAGCTGCGGCGGCGCGCGGTCGCCAAGGTGGACGCAAACCCGTCATGACCGACGAAAAGCTTCGCCGCGCCCATACGCTACGCGCCCAAGGCCTCACCGTTCGAGAAGTCGCGGCTCGCATCAAGGTCGGCAAGACCGCACTTTACGCTGCGCTCGCCCAGACCGCCCCGGAGGCTGCCGTTGCAGGTTCGCCTTGACCCGCCCCTTCCATTCCTATCCCTTCAACATCCCGCAGGCGCGCAAATGTCCCATGCCATCATCCGCGGCAAATCTGGCCGACGGCACGAAGTCGATTTTGAAGACAACCCCGTGCGGGTCGAAATCTACGCCAGCGACGAAACTGTCGAAATAGTCGTGGAAGCCGACTCCGATGAACTGCCACAAGAGCGACGACGATTCGCGCTGATCAACATTCCACGAAGCCTGTTCAGCCAAGCCACTGCCGAAATCGCCAAGCGAAACAGGCTGCGATAGTGAACCCGCGCCCGACCTCAATGTCCTTAGCGTAGGATTTCGGGAAGACTCCACGATGACCCCTATTGGGACGATGCGCTGAGTCCATGGGCGGGGCGCCTCGATCGCCGGTTCCGCGTCAAATGCGATCCGGGATCTGTCGCGCGTGTTCGTGGAGGGCCCCGACGGCGCCCACTGGCCGGCGACCTTCGCTGATCTCGGGCGTCCGCGCATATCGCTGGGCGAGCATCGCCGAGCCTTGGCCGCACTGCGGGAGAGGGGCGTTCGGCTCACGGACGAGCAGCTGATTTTCGACACGATCGAGGCGCAGCGCGCACTCGTCGAGTCCTCGGCGCTGACGACGAAAGCCGCGCGGCGGGAAGCCGAGCGGAGCAGGCGGTCGCTGGCCGCGACGCCGGAGCGTCCGCCTTTGCCGGCGCCTGGGCCGGAACTTGCGAGGGCGGGCGCGCCGCTGCCTTTGCTCGCCGTCGAGGAATGGTCGTGAACGATTACGGCCATCTGCTGCCGGCCTATCGGCAGCGCGCGGCGCTCGCCGACGAAGAGCGCATCGCCTGGATCCGTGCGGATCGCTGGCTCGACATCGAGCAGTCTCGAACGGCGCTCGTCCGCCTTGAGGATCTCCTGTCCTATCCGCCGCGCGATCGCATGCCGTGTCTGCTGCTCCATGGCGACACCGGCATGGGCAAAACAAAAATCATCCGCAAATTCCTGCGCGATCATCCCGCGCGCTTTGACGCGGGAACGGGGGTAACGACGATGCCGGTCGTCGCCATGCAGATGCCGCCCGAGCCGATCGAGCGCGACGTTTACAGCGAATTGCTCGCCGCGCTCGGCGCGCCGGGCGCGGTTGATGGCCCCGCGCACAGGCAGAAGGAGGTTTGCCGCAGCCTGCTGCGGGCCATGGGCGTGCCCATGCTGATCGTCGACGAGATTCACGCGATGCTCGCCGGCACGTTCCGGCAGCAGCGGATTTTTCTCAATGTCATTCGGTTTCTGGCGAACGATCTCAGGGCGCCGTTTGTGTGCGCGGGGACCGAGCACGCCCGTCAGGCGTTGCTCGCCGATCCGCAACTGGCCGAACGCTTCGAAGCGTTGCGGTTGGCGCGTTGGGCGAACGACGAGCGCCTCGCGCAATTGCTGGCGAGCTTGGCGTCCATTTTGCCGCTGCGGCGGCCATCGCGTCTGGAAACCGCCGCCGTTCGTATGCGCGTCATCGAACTGACCGAGGGGGTGAGCGTGCGAATTTTCCGGCTGATCGAAACGGCGGCGGTCGAGGCGATCCGCTCGGGCGCCGAATGTCTGGACGCCGACAGCTTCGAAGCCGAGGGCTTGGCGGCGCCGTTGGTTTCGATGACGCGCGCGGCGGAGGCGAGGCTGCAACGACGCCGTGTCGCGTGATGAGCGCGACGTATTCCTGCCGGTGGCGCCGCGGCCCGGGAACGGGGAGTTTCTGTCTTCGTGGCGGGGGCGTGTCGCCTGTCGCTACGGCGTCGCCGGCGATAAATTGGCGATCGATCTCGGCGCGGCGCCGACTGATGGCTTCGTTTCGGAATGCGCGGACGGGGATTTCGCGCCTGATTCCGAATGGCTGCGGGTCTGGGCGACGGCCTGCCGGCTGGAGGAAGGCGTTTTGCAGGCGCTCGCGTTGTCGCGGGTCTCGCCTTGGCGGGAATCGTGGATGTGGGCCGGGGATGCGGGGACCGGGACGCTGCGCGCGGCGGTCTGTTTGGCCTGCCTCGCGGCCGACGCCGAAGTCGGGGACCATTTCATCCGCGCGGATTGGCTGAAGGTCGAGAGCTTCGTCTGCCGCCGGCATGCGCGCCTCCTTCGCGACGTTTGTGCGCACTGCCTCGGC